>DQTE01000187.1 GCA_015662905.1 Crocinitomix sp.
TACTTTGTTAAAATAATAATTAACAAAAGAAATTCCTGCTAATGGACTTACCGTGTTTGAATATTTTTGTATCTTCACCCTTGTAGTAATAATACATACAAGGGTTTGTTTTGTTTTTTATAAAAAAGTTTGCGGATTTAAAGTATTATTGTGAAAATTGCAATCATGTAAAAATTACCACATATTATATTCCAAAGTTGCAACGTTCTATTAGTTCAGGCGGGGGTAGGGGCGGTAGTTCATGGGGAGGAGGCTCTTCAAGTGGAGGAGGGGCTTCTAGCGGATGGTAGAGTTAATCAAAGTTTCTAACTCAGTAATCTTATTTTGATGTTGTAAAATTTGTTGTGCATTAGCATTTAAAAACCTATGTTGCTTTAATTGATTTAACTGTTTTATTTTAGGTAATATTGATAAAGTTTTATCATTAAAAAAACAAGCTGAAAATTTTTCAAAAATGTAGTCTATGGCTTGCCCATTAGGATGAACCAAATCAGCGTTATAAAACCTATAATCTCTTAAATCATCCATTATAATTTCATAAGCAGGAAAATAAATAACCTGATTAGGAAACATTTTAACAAGATAATCACACAACAGCAGTAAAATAGATTTAGACTGATTGTTCTCAATAAAACCATCTTTTAAATGCCTGACAGGACTAACCGTTAATATAATTTTTAGCAGTTTATTGTTATCTAAAATATTCTTAAACAAATTAAAATAGATTTGCTTTAAATCGTCAAGGTCTAGTAATTCCTTACTAAAATGTTGTTGAGGTACTTTATGGCAATTGGCTACCACCTGATTTAATGTTTTATGTTTATATATCCACGCCGTACCAAAAGTAAGCATCAAAATATCAGCATTTAATAAACTTTGACTGGTTTTTTTATGGGTAGAATTTATTTTTTGTAATAATGCTGTTTGACTAGTAGCGTTAAATTTAGAGTGAAAATCGTAAGCATAAAATGTTTGTTGGCGTTCCACAAAATCTAAATTGTAATTAGCGGTTGGGTTTAAAGCATTTTGCAAAATTTTTGAAATAGAGTAGGGGTTGAAAATAATTCCAAAAGGATTAACGCAAATATTAAATTGATAATCACTTAGTAGTTTGCCAACATTTTCAACAAAGCAAGACCCTATGGCAAGTATTTTAGACGCGTGCGTAATGTCTAACTCACTCTTTACAACATTAATTTCGGTTCTAAACTTCATGATTAAACAATTTAGTTAATTCAACTTTAAAATTTTGATTGTTAGTAACTTTATGGATACAATGATGATGAATAAGTAACAAATTATCGCAAAATTCCTCAATTAAGTCAATGTTATGCGTTGAAAAAATGATAAGTTTATTTTGTTTTACTCTAATTTGATGCAGTAGTTTTACTATTTTTTTTCTGTTTACCACATCTAAAAAAGCGGTAGGTTCATCTAAAATAATAATTGGTGTATCTTGTACCAAGGCTCTGCCAATCATTATCAATTGTTTTTCGCCATCACTCATTACCGCAAAAGGTTTATCAATAAGAGGTTTTAAATCCAACAGATGAATCACATTATTAACAATATCTTTGTCTTTGTCAGAGATTTTGCCAAGTAGGTTTTGATAAGGTAACCTACCTAAAAATAGAACATCTAACCCCGTTAAATCCCCAAAAATTTCAGTTTTGGACATTACCACACTAATTTGTTTAGCTAAATCTATTTTAGGTATGGATTTTAAATCAATATTGTTAAGTAAAATCTTGCCTTTGTAGTTTTCGTTAAAACCACTAATGGTATTTAAAAAGGTAGTTTTCCCAGAGCCATTTCTACCTACCAAAGCCCACAAGCCTGTATCAATTTTGAGTGATTTTACCGTTAATGCTGGTTTTTGATGTCCCAAAAAAAGTTCTATATTGTTAAAGCTTAACATTTAAGTTTTAATACCTTACTTTGTTAAAAATCTTTTTTTCAGCCACAAAAGTTCCAAACGGAATAATAGAAGCCAAAAGTGCCCAAAAAGTTGTTTTTAAAGACCATTTAGCATCTTTTTTTACAATAAAAACGTAAATAACGTATAAAATAAAAAGTACGCCATGCGTCATACCAACATAAAAGTTGGGTTTTGGCATATCATAAAACTTTTTTAAAGGCATTGTAATAGCAAAAGATAAGTAGCTAATTCCCTCTAAAATAGCAAGAATTTTTAATAATTTTAAGTTTTGTTGTGGTGTCATAATGCGTAAAAATACAAATATATTATTTTATGGAACTACATTATAGCAAATTGATAGTTATTAAACAAATTTTCAAAAAACACCATTGCGTGATAAAAGTCACATAAAAATTATTATTATTGCAAAATGAATGCAATTTATAATTTTTTAATTGTTAACCCATGGCCTTGGTGGTTTAGCGGGTTAATGATTACATTTATAATGTATTTACTATTGTTTTTTGGTAAATCATTTGGAATGAGTTCTAATTTAAGAACTATGTGTGCAATAGGGGGAGGGCGTTTATCGAGCTATTTTAAATTTGATTGGAAAGCTCAAGTTTGGAATTTGATAGTTGCTCTAGGCGCCATGATTGGGGGATATATATTTATTCATTTTATGAATTCTAATCCAACTGTTGGAATTTCTGATGCCACTATTAATTCTCTCAACCAAATTGGGTTAAATGTTGAAAAAGGACAAGTACCACATTTTCCAAAAGAGATATTTAGTTGGGATAGCTTTTTTACAATAAAAGGCTTTATTTTTATTGTTATTGGAGGTTTTTTAGTAGGGTTTGGTACCCGTTGGGCAGGCGGCTGTACATCAGGACACGCCATTTCAGGTTTATCAAATTTACAACTACCTTCATTAATTGCTGTTATAGGTTTTTTTATTGGAGGATTATTGATGGTTAATTTTATTTTACCTTATTTACTACAGCTACAATGAGATTACTAAAATTCATAAAATACGCTATAATTGGTTTTTTATTTGGGGTAACAATGTATAAATCAGAAGCCATAAGCTGGTTTAGAATCTATGAAATGTTTAAGTTTCAATCTTTTCACATGTATGGCATTATAGGAACAGCAATATTATCAGGAATACTTGTTGTATTATTATTTAAAAAAGGTGTTTTAAAAAGCTATAAACGAAGAAAGTTAGAGTTAATAGCAAAAGCAAAGGGGTGGAAACGCTATCTTTTTGGAGGAATTATTTTTGGTTTAGGTTGGGGTATGGGAGGAGCGTGTCCAGGCCCTATATTTGTATTAATTGGTTCTGGATATTCAATTTTTATAGCATTTATGCTTGCAGCAATTTTAGGTACATTTACTTATGGTGTATTTAAAGATAAATTACCTCATTAATAAAACATTGAGCACCCATTTCGTAACTTATTATTTGACTTTAAACAACTTCATCAAGTGTTTTCAATAAAAGGTGAGCAAAAATTGACTAAATAAAGTTTAGATTTAGCCCTGGTAACAGCAGTATATAACCAGCGCATATATTCTTGACTCCACATATCATCAACAAAATAGCCCTGATCAATAAAAATTACATCCCATTGACCGCCTTGGGCTTTATGGCAAGTCACAGCATACGCAAATTTAACTTGTAAAGCCTGAAAATAAGGATTGCTCATTACCAATTTATTTCTAATTTTTTTATTTCGTTCTAAGGGATATTCTTCTTTGGCAATAGTATAAAATAATTCAGCCATCATATTTCTAGGTAAATTAGCGCCTTCATGTCGTATGGCGTTGATGTTAATTTTTAATTCTACCTCTGGTATCTGAGGATAGTCTATAAATCTAACAAGTACATCAGCAAATTCAAATCCATAAATCTCTTCACGTCTTATTACTTTTAAAACTTCAATAATTTCGCCATTAGCTATAAAACCAATGTCAGATGAGTTATCAATCCAAAAATAATTGTTTTTACCTACCATTAAAACATCACCAGCATTTAACTCGTCCTCTTGCCATAAAATTCTATGCCTAATTTGTTGATTAAATAAATTAGCACGTTTGTTACTTCTGGTTATCACCATTACCTCTTCTTGTCCAAAATTGTTTATGGCAGACTCTAACTCTTCTTCTAAATCAATACCTGAAATGGTAAAAACATCTGTTTGATTGTGATACAATTGCGGAATAGTGTCAGAAAAATTTCTAAGTTGAGTAGCTAAGGTAAGTATGCCACTTTGTTCTTCTTGTCTAACTATTTCGGTCAATTCAGTTTCTATAATGTCTAATGAAAAAGATTGTTTTAAAAAGTCAGCTGACAAAGCTGGGCTATCAGTTAAACCAACAGGGGGTAATTGACCAACATCACCAATAAATATGAGCTTACAATTATCACCTGAGTACACATATTCAATAACATCATTTAATACATCTCTTTGATGTTCAGATGAGGTATAAGATGCAATCATAGATGCTTCATCAATTAAAAAAAGAGTGTTTTTGTGTAAGTTTCGCCCTAAACTAAAATAAATACCTTGCTCTGGGGTTGTGTTTTGAAAATAAATTTTGCGGTGTATGGTATGCGCTTTTTCTTGACTGTAAGACGACAAAACTTTGGCCGCTCTACCAGTGGGCGCTAAACTCACACTTTTAATTTTGAAATAACTAAGGGTTTGAATAAGTTTAGAAATTAACGTAGTTTTTCCAGTTCCTGCAAAACCTTTTAAAATAAAAATTTCATACGCATTGGTGTTGGTAACAAATTCACTAATTTTTTTGATGGCTTTTTTTTGGTCAGTGGTTGGATTGAATTTTAATTCTTCTAAAAACTTTGTTTTAAATATGGTATGATTGGGTTTTAGCTTCAAAATTAGTGTTATTTAAGTGGTTAAATTTTTATTCAGTGTCAATTATTGAGTTAAATATGTAAAAAAAATATCGTCTAACTTCAAATCGTTTAAAAAAAATTGTAGATTTGTCACTAATATTTATATTTCAAAAAAAATAAAAAACAGTATGAGTTCAACATTAGATAACGTAAAATATTCATTTGGAAGATTTTTAGGACCTGTAACTACTTTTCTTTTAGGTGTTTTTATTTATTTTTATTCAAAAAAGGAAACTATTGTAACCGTTTACGATCCTAACAAAAAAGCTGATTTATATTATGGATATACCCAAGAAGACCTTTTCGGTATGGGAGGTTTACTACTGATTTTAATTGCCATAGTTTGGATATTATTTTCTTTAAATGTAATCAAATCGTATGCTATTTTAGCAGTAACACTTATAGTTGGTGTAATAGGTATTTATGTAATTTATAAAGATTATCAAATCGTAAAAGCTGACATTGATGCTACTACTCGCAAAGAATTAGTAATGAAAGAAACTAAAATGCGTTTAAACGACATAAAAATAGCAGAAAAAGAATACAAACGCGAAAAAGGCACATATACCAATAGCATTGAAGAATTAATTGATTTTATTAAAAACGGAAAAAAAATTGATTTTGCTA
The DNA here is from genome assembly GCA_015662905.1 of Crocinitomix sp. GTDB lineage: Bacteria > Bacteroidota > Bacteroidia > Flavobacteriales_D > Crocinitomicaceae > Putridiphycobacter. The sequence continues at coordinate 5,472 of DQTE01000187.1, forward strand.
GACAAGGGCCAACACCAAATAGAAGGTTAAGAAGATATGAGGCTGATTGGATTTATCCAAGAGAAAATAAAGCTTTAGATTACAACATGACAGATGTTGAAGCAAAAGCTCTATTACATTTTTATAAAACAAAAACAGATAGCTTACCTAAAGAGTTTGTAGGGTTTGTTAGAGACACCGTTTATGTGAGTGTGTTAGAAACAGTGTTTAAAACTGATGATTATGTTGAAATGAGAAAAAAACAAAATTATGTATTTGACTTTGTACCAGACTCGTTAAAGTATTTACCTTATTCAGGTCAAAAACAAGTAACAATTAAAACAGATTCTATTCCAAGAGGAGAAGTGCAGGTGTCAACCATTTTAATTGAAGCTGTACACCCAGAGTATCCTAAAGATACACTAAGAATAGGTTCGTTAGAAAGAAATGACTTGAAAGATAATTGGTCTTATTAATTGTATAAAAAATGACATTTAATTCGGCAAACGCTTATCAATACACATTAAGCATTGCGTTACAAAATGATAAGCTAAGCTATTCAATTATAGATTTAGATACAAAAAAAAGTGTAGAGGATAAAGCCTTTACACTTTTGTCTTTTAAAAAAGAAGAACTAACAAAATTGTTAGACAGCCCTGTTTTTAAAAATGATTACAAAACCATATCATTAACAGTATCTTCAAACAGACAAACACTTATACCAATTTCTATTTTTAACGCCTCTAAACCAACTGATATTTTTGCCCTAAATCACCAAGCACCTTTTGATGACATTGACTACAATAGAATACCAGAGTTAGATATTGTAACCATTTATGAAATCCCTCTTTGGATTAAACAATTGTTTGTGGTTAAAATACCAAGAATCAAAATCATTCACACCTCAACAGCATTGTTAAAAGGCATATTTAATGTGCCTCAGTTTTCAAGTAGAATCCACATTTTTTGGCAAAATAATGGCTTTTATCTGGTGTTAACATCAAAAAATAAGATAAATTATTTTAATCTATTTCAATCTAATCATATTTCAGATTTAGTGTATCATTTATTGTTTATTTTAGAACAAAAAGAACTCAATCTTAAAGATTTTGAAATAAAAATGTATGGTGTTAACAACAATTGGAATCAACTTAAAGAGTTGTCAAAATTATTAAATCATAAAATTAAGGTTGATTTTCGGAAAGAAAAGGCTGAAAACTTTATTTTAACATCTCAGGTGTTGTGCGTGTAATTAGAGGAAAATATAAAAGTAGAAGATTTACGCCACCTAAAAATTTCCCTTCGCGCCCAACAACCGATTATGCCAAAGAATCTTTGTTTAATATCATTGAAAACAAATGGGAGTTAGAAAATATTGAAGTGCTTGATTTGTTTGCAGGGACAGGAAACATTAGTTTAGAATTTTTATCTCGTGGTGTTGCAACAGTACTTAGCGTTGACAATCATTTTGTATCTTATAAGTTTATGAAACAAACTAAAAACAAGTTAAGCGCTAATAATTGGGCAATTATTAAAAATGAGGTTTTTAAATTTGCACCTAAAATAGGTAAACAGTTTGATATTATTTTTGCAGACCCTCCATTTGGATTAAAAAACATTCTTTCATTGCCAGATTTAATATTTTCTTCTGATATTTGTAAAGAGCACACTTTGATAATTATTGAACACGGTAAAGAAACAGATTTCTCAAAACAACTTAACTTTGATGAAGTTAGACACTACGGAGGTGTGAATTTTAGTTTTTTTACCCAAAAATAAAAAATGATGAAAAAAATTGGTGTTTTTCCCGGATCGTTTGACCCCTTTACAAAAGGTCACGAAAATATTATTGAGCGCTTTTTACCTTTGTTTGATGTAATTATAATTGGTGTAGGAGGTAATACATCTAAAAAATATATGTATTCAAAAGAGGTTAGAATTAATCACATCAAATCTATTTTTGAATATGAACCTAAAATTGTAGTAGAACCCTATACAGGTTTAACTGTTGATTTTTGTCAAGAAAAAAAGGCGCAGTATTTGCTCAGAGGTTTACGTAACACTACAGATTTTAATTACGAAAAATCTATTGCATTAATGAACAAACAGTTAAAAGGCATTGAAACGCTATTTTTAATGACAGATGAAGGACTATCTCATATCAGTTCAACCATTATTAGAGATATTGCTAAAAATAATGGCGACTTAACGCCTTTTGTAACTAATTCTGATAAACTAATTATATAACTGATTTGAAAAAAATATTAGCCATACTATCCTTAATACTTAGTGTAACATTTGTAAGCGCACAAGGTGACACTATTGTTGGATACGCACCTGAATATATAGGACAAAAAGTTACACTTTATACCATTGATGACTATTTAACAATGACAAGAACAAAACTGTCTGAAAGTGTAGTAAATCCAAAAGATAGCTTGTTTAAATTGGTTAATCCAACTAAAATTACGGTTAAAGCATTTATTGAAATAGATAAAATTGAAACCGAAATTTATTTGCAGCCTAATAGCTCATACCAAATTGTGTATCCTAAACCAGAAAAAATATTAAGTACTTTTGTCAATCAAAAAGTTGAAGCTATTTTTTATGGATTAGATTCAACAGATATTAATTACAAAATTTTACGCTACAACCAGTGGTTTGACAAATACGTGGCATATCATAGAAGAGATATAACACAAAAAGGATTTGCACCTTATTTAGACACATTTAAAATGTATGCTTATGAAGCGTACAAAAATGAAAAAAATCCTTATATGGTTAATTACGTTAGGTATAATATTGCCCTAATGGAACAAATTAAAGCTAAAAAAAGCAATCCAAACCACAAAATAAACACATTTTTAGAATATATTAAACCCTATCCTGTTTATGCTTATAATGACCAATATATGAAATTTATAAAAGGGTTTTATCCTAAAGATTTTGAGGGCTATATGCCAGAAATTAAATCAAGTGTTTATTTGGCTTTAAATCATTCAAGTCCAACCAGGTTAATGCGTGCCTTACGTAAAGACCCTTATTTGAAAGACCCTGAATTAAGAGAGATGATGATGGTTAATATGTTAGGACATTCTTATTATAAAAGAGGGTATGACAGAAAAAATATAATCACCATTTTAGATTCTATAAGTCATTTTGCAAAATACAAAACCAATGCCATAGCAAGTAAAAATATGATAGAGTATTTAACTAAAGTAGAACAAGGTTATCCAGCACCTCACTTTACAATTGTTCAAGCAAATGATACAATTTCACTTAGTAAATATGCGGGTAAGTTTTTGTATGTTAATTTTTACGCCTCTTGGAACGAAACCTCAGTTAAAGAAATGAAATTAATAAAAGCCTTAAAACATAAATATGGCGACTACATTGACTTTTTATCTTTTAGTACAGATAAAACCTTTGAAGCATTCAATCAGTTTAAAAAAGAACACTCTGATTACGATTGGGACATTGTGTTTTTAGACCAAGATGTTGATGTTATTAATCAATTTAATGTAAAAGCAATTCCTGCCTATTTTTTGATTAATCCTGAAGGGTTTATTGCTTTAGCGCCTGCAAAATCACCTTCACCTGATGGTGAATATAAATCTATTGAAGAAACTTTTGAATACATTAGGTCAATAATGAAAAATTAAGTGTAGAGTTAAATAAATAAAATGGTTGATATTTCTGTCATACCTCTATACCTTAATGGGTATAAAGACAATAAAATATTTAATAATGATACCAAACGGGTATAAAAAAATCTTCAAGTTAACTTGAAGATTTTTTTATATTATTTCATTAAATCCGACAGTATGTTCGTAGCTAAAAAAACTAGCCTGCCTTTGTTGGCAGTCAGGCATTCCCTATAATGGTGTGCTGTTTGGTTTTGTAGTAGAAGATATTTGCGGATTAAAAGGTATTATTTCGATTTTTTTTCAGCAGGCGGTTCAACTAGAATTCTACCACAATGTTCGCAAACTATTAATTTAGTTTTTGATTCAATATCTAATTGTCTTTGCGGTGGTATTTCATTAAAACATCCTCCACAAGCACCTTTTACAATAGAAACAACGGCTAAACCATTAACAGCATTAGCTCTCAATCTCTCGTAAGCTACAACTAAGCGTTCCTCAATATCTTTTTTTGCAGCGTCTGATTTTTTTATTAATTTGGTTTCGTCCTCTTTAGTTTCAGCAATAATTTTATCTAAATCACTTTTTTTAACTTCTAAGTCTTTTTTTCTTTCTTCAAGTTTTTGTTTGGCTTCCTCTATAACCTCTGCTTTAGATTCTATTTTAAATTTAGCCTCTTTTATTTTCTTTTCGTGTAGTTCTATTTCTAAACCTTGAAACTCAATTTCTTTAGATAAAGAGTCATACTCTCTGTTGTTACGAACATTTTTTTGTTGTTCGGAATATTTTTTTATTGCTTCTTTAGACTCTTTAATGGAAATTTTTCTATTTGATATTTCAGTTTCTAATTCCTCTAACTCATTGGTTAAAGTGTCTAATTTATTTGACAACGCCTCCACATCTTGTTCTAGTTCTTTAACCTCAATTGGTAATTCCCCTCTAATTGTTCTAATTTTATCAATTTGAGAATCAATTTGTTGTAGGTTATATAACGCCTCTAGTTTAGCTGTTACTAATTTTTCTGCTGAATTTTTTTTTGCCATTGTTTTAAAAATATTTTACGGGATTAGTATTGATTTCCGTTAAACAGGGTGCAAAGTTAATAAAATTTTTTGATAAAAGTTCAGCTATTAAATCAATTGTATATTGTTCGCTTTCAAAATGTCCTATATCGGCAATAATAATTTGATTTTCAGCGTCAAAAAATTCATGATATTTAAAATCTCCTGTTATAAAAATGTCGGCTTTTTGTTGCTTGGCTTGCTTTAATAAAAGGCTTCCTGCACCACCACACCAAGCAACTGTTTTTATTTTTGATGTACTAATGGTTGTATGTTTAATTATACCACACTTAAAGGTTTCTTTTAGTTGTTGTAAAAACTGTATTGTGTCAATTTTGTTGGGTACTTCTCCAATCATCCCTGCCCCTTCGTAATGGTTTGTATTTAATAATGGGTAGATATCGTATGCAACCTCTTCATAAGGATGACTTTTAAGCATTGCACTAATAATTTGAGATTTTTTATGTGCAGATAACATAACTTCTATTTTTACTTCTTTTTCGTAATGACGTTCATCAATGTTTCCAACAAACGGCTTTGTATTTTGATTGCCTTTGAAACTACCTTCACCCTCTTGTGTAAAGCTACACTCTGAGTAATTACCTATATGTCCTGCGCCTGCATTAAAAAGAGCATCCATAACTATGTTTTTGTGCGTTAAGGGGACATAAACACTTAATTTGTTTAAGGTTTTATTTGATGGTGCTAAAATTCTAGGATTTTTAATGTTAAGTAGTTGCGCTATTTTATCATTTACACCTTTTAGGTAATTATCTAAATTGGTATGGATGGCATAGATGGCTATATCATTTTTTATGGCTTTTATGATGGTACGTTCCACATAATTTTTTCCTGTAAATGATTTTAACCCTTTAAAAACTATAGGATGGTGGCTGATAATTAAATTACAATTTTTTTCAATGGCTTCATCTACTACTTCTTCTATACAATCTAATGATATAAGTGCGTTTGTAACTTTTGTTTGAGGATTGCCACAAATTAATCCTGAGTTATCATAGCTTTCCTGACTACTTAATGGTGCAATGGATTCAAGGTAAGAGGTAATGTCTTTTACGAGCATATCTATTAATATTTAATATTCAATATCTAAATTAAATAATTTTCTGAGTTTCTCCAGTGATGGATTTTCTTGACTTAATTTTTTAAATTTTGTTTTGCTGTTTTGAAATTCAATTTTGTTAGTTTTTACAACGGTATATTTTAAATTGATTTGATAGTTATTTAGTTTTGACCGAATAAATTTTAAAAACTCTGGTTTAACAATTTCTATTTCCTTAACAGCCATATTGCTTGGTAGAGATATGTTGATATTTAATTCTGAATCTAATTTTGGATTTCCATTCACTAGAATAGAATATAAACTGTCTTTTTTTTCTCGCTTAACTTTTAAGCTAAATTCTCTCCAAACCCTTTCAAACTGTTCATTTGTAAAATTTTCTTTAGGTAGATTATCAGTGTTAACAACGCTTTGTTGCGTTTCATTTTCTTTTTTAGGGTTAAGTATAGATTGAATGGTTAGAGTGTCAGCATTAATAACCCCTGATGGTTTATTTTGAGTTTTTCTTTGGTAAACCTGAGTGCTACTCGTTATGGTTTGTTGTTTACTAACTTGTTTTGAAATAGGTTTTGAAATACTTTGACCTTCAAATGGTAATATCTCAATTTCTTTATGAGAGGTTATGGCTTTTTTTTTTCTAAATTCGTTTGAATTGAAGATAATTTCATTAAAGAGATTTCAACATGTAAGCGTTTATTTTTAGATGCTTTATAATGAACTTCTGTATCTCTTAATAAATCTAAAGCAATCATTAAAAAAGTTAAAGATGTATTTTTAGCTTGTTCTAGGTATTTGGTTTTAATATCGTCAGGAACTTCAAGTAATTTTACTGAAGATTCATCTTTACATACCAATAAGTTACGTAAGTGTTCAGCCAGTCCAATTAAAAATTGAGAGGCGTCAAAACCTTTTTGTAAAACGGTGTTGAATAATAATAAATTGTCATTTATTTTTGATTCTAAAGCATATTCAACAACTTTAAAATAATAATCGTAATCTAAAACATTAAGGTTTTCAATCACCGACACGTAGGTAATATCTGCGTTACTAAAAGATACAATTTGGTCAAAAATAGATAAGGCATCTCTCAGGGCGCCATCAGCTTTTTGGGCAATAATATGAAGGGCTTTTTCTTCTGCTTTTATGTTTTCTTTTTGAGCAATGTCTTTTAAGTGCGCAACAATATCTTCTACTTTAATTCTGTTGAAGTCAAAGATTTGACAACGTGATAAAATAGTCGGTAATATTTTATGTTTTTCGGTGGTAGCAAGAATAAAAATTGCGTGCTCTGGTGGCTCTTCTAACGTTTTTAAAAAGGCATTAAAAGCTGCTGCAGATAGCATATGCACCTCATCAATGATAAAAATTTTGTATTTACCAACTTGAGGGGCTATTCTTACTTGGTCAATGACGTTTCTAATGTCATCTACCGAATTGTTTGAGGCCGCATCAAGTTCTAGTATGTTAAATGAATGTCCTTCGTTAAAAGAAGAGCAAGATTCACAACTGTTACATGGTTCTATTGTATCGGAAAGGTTAAAACAATTAATGGTTTTGGCTAAAATACGCGCTATTGTGGTTTTACCAACCCCTCTAGAACCACAAAACAAAAAAGCTTGTGCCAAATGGTTTTTTGCAATTGCATTTTTTAACGTTGTTGTAATAGACGCTTGTCCTACAACTTCATCAAAAATTTGTGGTCTGTATTTTCTTGCCGATACTATAAAATTGCCCATACCATTAAAATGTTTACAAATATAATTAATCTAAAATAGAAAAGCAATTTTATTTTTCCTTAAAATCTACAAATATTTTTGTAATGAAAAACGAGCATTGCTATTAAATAATACTGGTTTGACGTTTATAATAGAAATGTATTTGGAGATTTTAGGATTCATTAACCAATTCTTTAATAATTTCTTTAACGGGTTTTATGGCTTTTGTGTATTTAATGGTTTCACCTGCTACCCAAACGGTTTTATAAGTGGCACTAAAAGCTGCTTTTTCAACAGACTTCATTCCTTTTAAAAAGGTAAACATTTTTATCCACTTTTTTAGTTTTTTATTTTTACTTAAAAAACGTTCCAACCAATTTTGCTTGGTGCCAATTTTTTGAACATAAGGAGTGTTTATAACAGTACAAGGGGTTCCTGATATTTTAGTGCTCATTACTATGTCCTTATCATTGTATTTTACGCAGGCTTCTTTATAGGCTTGAGATACAGATGACTCCTCACTTGCTATAAAAATACTACCTACAGATACACCGCAAGCGCCTAAGTCTAACATTTTGTCCAATTCTTTTTTGGTGCCAACCCCCCCAGCAGATATTACGGGGATATTACAATGTTTAACAATCAACGGAATTAATTCTTCTGGAGGTAAATTTCCTTTATGTCCACCTGCACGATTATTAACTGCAATTACTGCATCTGCACCAAGGGCTTCTACCTTTTGTGCGAATTTTAAATCAGTAACGTCACAAAAAACTTTAATCCCTTTAGGTTGGCTAGCCTCAATAACTTCTTTTGGACTACCTAAAGAAGTTAGAAAAAAATCAACACCCAACTCAACACAGGTTTTTAACTGTTGCGACATTTTTGGGTTAGATTTATTAACAATTAGATTAATTCCAATTGGCCCATTGCAATTGGCTTGCATTTCTTTGATTCCTTCTCTTAATGCTTCATCAGTTCTAAAATTTAAAGCGGGAATAGCTCCAGCAATTCCAGCGTTACATGCTTCAATAATCATTTTAGTGTTAGACACCAAAAACATTGGCGCCATTATAACTGGATATTTGATGTCTAGTATCTCAGTTAAGAGGGGGGAGTTATGCATTTATAATTAGTTTTTTTGAATAAATTATACCATCAACATTTAATTGGATTAAATAAACACCATTTGATAAGTGTGAGGTGTTGATTAATGTTTTTGTTTGATTTATATTTTGAGACTTGATAAGTACACCTCTCATATCGTAGATACTAAGTTGAGCAGATTGTGATTTACTATGGGGTAATAATAAATAAAAATTGTCAGATGTTGGATTCGGATATATGGTGAGTTCATAAGTTTTAGTTTGAGTTAAGCCAACATTACTTACCGAACCTGACTTATACAACCCCAATCCACCTCTTTTATTACCTAAATACATTAGTACGGTATTGTCGGAGCGTTGGTTAGAAACAAATGGTGCAGATTGAAATCCAATGTTTATATTGTCAAGGGAAGCACTAACTAAATCAAAATTACCACTCAAGTTATTGTTGATATTGTCATAGTAATAAATGTAGCCTTCTTTTGAACCTACAAGTAAGTGAAAAACAGTGTCTATATCAACAAATGTAGGTATAGCTCTACCCTCTACATACCCTGTTTGAGTTACATTTACACCCCCAAAATTGGTGTAAAAAAGTTTCAATTCCAAGTTGGCACTGTCACCTATGTTTGTGTAGTAATTGAGTGTACCATCACGTTTGCCTAATACTAAATCTAAGTCATTGTCTCGGTCTAAGTCTATAAGTAAAGGGATAGGATAAATACCATCAACTATTGGTGTGTTGTCATTTTCTCTCAAAGTGTCTGCTAAAATAAAATTAGCTGTGTTTCCTGCGCCTGCAATGTTTGTAAACAAATACATATAGCCGTTGTATTCTCCTAAAATCATATCTTCATCACCATCACCATCAATATCACCAAAAGTGGGGTAGAAGTTTAGTGATACGCCTAAGCCAAGCGTAGAAAGATTCATATAGTCATCAGTGATTAAATTATAGACAGGGCTATCGTTTGTACCAGTATTTTCAAAGTAAGCTATTTTTGAAATTTGATTACCTGATGCACCATTATATTTGCCTTCAATAGAAACTAATAAATCTAAAACTTCATCTCCATTAACATCAAATAAAACGGGGTATGAACCTGAGCCGAAATCAATCATTTCGCCTTGCAAAAAATCATTTTGCTGATGTACAAACGTTGGTAAATTATCTGCGCCTGTATTTTCATAGTACCAAACACCTTCATAGTTTTGCGAGCCTACTGTAGAGTTAGGACAAACGACTAAGTCACGAACGTTATCGTTATTTATATCTAGGTGAAACGCTGCGGGAAATATAGGTATATTTACAGGGTGAGCACTTGGAAAACTTGTGTTAAAGCTAATCATAGCTGAATTGGTATTTGGTGCTGTACCTCCATTAATTAAACTTGTAATGGTGTTGTAAGCAATGTCGCCAAGTAGTAAATCCATAACACCATTTGCATCAAGGTCTAACGCAAGAACGGTTGAACCTGCATGTCTATCTTGATTAGTTGCAGGATGCACACTATAAGGATTTGAAACTTGTCCGGGGCAAGGTTGATTTAATGATATAGAATTGGAAATGGCACTTTCTTCAAACAACCCCCAGCAAATGTTTCCAGTTATAAATTCTAAAGAGTCACACACACCATAATTTTCCATACTCATATTGCGTTGATATTCTACTTTTGAACCTCCAACTCCAAAGGCCAGTATATCTAAATCTCCATCATTGTCAATATCGGTAATTGATGGAATATCTATGGCGCTACTATAGATATAAACATTATTGCCGTAGATATTAGTTTTTAAAATATTTTTAGCAAGCTCAAATTGTAGAGTTGTACTTGTAGATGTGTTTTTGTAAACCTTAAAACCTCCAATGGTGTAGGTAAAAATATCTTTTTTGCCGTCACAATTATAGTCAGCGAGTAAACACCAGCTTATCATTGGCGGAAAATTATCCTCATATTCAGGTGCGTAAGTGTAATCCACTTGACCATTTGTACCATTTTGAATAAAAGTTAAAACTTTATCTGCCGAGCGGTCAAAAATAAATAAATCTTGTACACCATCTTGGTTTAAATCAATGTTTGATAGTTGAGCGTAATCAATTCCACCAGCCCAAGGGTACTTTAATGTCAATGTGTTTTTAATCACATCTACGGAATCTATATTTGTAAAACCAAATTGTGCGTACGTTTGAAAAGAGATAAGGGTAAGCATTGAAAATAGTAATTTCATTTCTAAACGATTTTTAAGAATATGATTCAAAATTACGAAAATATATTGTTTATAAAGCGATTATTTTTGAAAAAAAATAAATAAGACAGTGAGCAATTGGCGTAGCGCCGGTTTGAGACACGCAACCATAGCCTATTGTTATCTGCCTACACAAAACACAGACAGGCGGTGCGTATTCATCTTATAAATCATCAGATTTCGTTTCTACGAGTAAAAAAACTTATTCTTCTCGGATAATGGAAGGTGTTTTGTTTTCTATTAGCGTTTCATTTTTATTTTCCAAATTAAACGCCTTGAGTGAGATTCACAAGTTATGTTTTTTCTCTAAACCTGAGTTCGATTAATAATATTTGATATTAATTTGGTAGAAAAGCAAGTGTTTAGTATGTTTAACATGTTGAATATTAATTATATAGCTAAAACACTTACTTATGTTTTCCACAGATAAAGTTACCGAAATTTTTTGTTTAATTGATGAATTTTCCAAAGAATTTGAATATTTCATCCAAAA
>DQTE01000104.1 GCA_015662905.1 Crocinitomix sp.
TAAACTTTATGATATAAAGCATATTACAACGCCTTACGAAATAATATAACAATATAAATGTAGTGCCTTGATAAAAAATCAACACGCTGTATATCTCCGTATTAACTTAAAAAATGTGCGAAGTCAGGAAAAAGTGCCCAACAAAATTGAACACTTTAATGATATTATGATTGTTTATATTTTAGTAGATAAGGTTAATCTACTTTATCTAAAACTTTATAACCTTCTAAATTATTTATTCCCCAGTTATCTAATTCATCTTTACTCCAGAGTTCTGGAAAGAAAATACGTCTTTGATATCTTGGATGCATATATCTATGCCAGTCACTACCCCCCGTTGCTTCTACTTCAACCGGCCCGCTATCTAAATATTTAGCAGCTGCGTCATAATGATGCATAACCCAATCAATATTTACGGTATGGTCATAGTGACGCATTGCATTAACCAACTTTACATTTTTTTGATATTCTATTGGTAATTCTTTAAATTTAGTCCATAAATTAACGGTGTTATACGCTTTCATCCAATCAATTAATTGCTTTTTATATTTTTTTTCAAAGTTTTGCATTAACTTATTTTTCTTACCTGTTTCGTAGTCTTTACCTGCTGCTTGCCAATACATGTGTTCAAAGGCATGCTCATAAGGTGTATTTCTATCAATTGTTTTTCTAAATCTAAAATCAATTAAATTAATTAGTTCTGTTGAGGCAATCTCAATCATTCTGTATTGAGCAGACTGAAATCCACTGGCTGGGGTTAGTGTATCACGAAATTTCATGTATTGTTCTACTTCCATACCTTCACCCATCACATCAAATGAATCACTCAACATATCAAAATATCGGCTGATTCGCATTAGGTGAATTTCAAATTTTTCTGGTTTAATGTTTTCGGTATGAGAAACTTGTTTTATTTCCCATAGTATCATCTTAAATAGCAGTTCATTAATTTGATGATACATAATAAAAACCATTTCGTCAGGCAGGGTTGTTCTTTGTGTTTGCAATCCTAATAATGCATCAACCTGAATAAAATCCCAATAAGTCATTGGTTCAGCATATAACAAACCTTTTAAATGGGTGTTTGCATCTTGCCCCATTGCTTCATATTTTTCGTCTATTGCTTTTAAAATTTCTTCTCTTGTCATAATAATGAGTTTATTTTTTTACTAAATGAATTTACTTACTTGCTTTATACAAAATTCATTTTGTTAAGAGAATGGTGATTTTATGTTTTTATAGCGTTGTTTATAAAGCGTCATAATCTTTAAAAATGGAATGAATTAAACTGTCAACATTATTGTTATCAATTAAGGATTCAACATCATGCTTTTTCATTATATCTTTAATAAATTCATCTTGTTTCATTCCTTTACGCCATGCATCCGAATATCTAATATTACTAAATGATACTTGAGAATATAAAGGCATATACTTTTCAGGGTATAATTCTTGAATTTTACGTTCAAATTTCTTTTGTAGCAAAAATTTTGGGTCAGCTACATAATCTCTCATCACGTAATAATTATGCAAAGATAAATCTTGAACAGCGTCACCATCTGGTTTTCTTAGTGTTTGATATTCATCAAAAATTTTATTCCAAAGATGTTCTCCTTTTTTATTTTTATGTTTTAACATTAAATCCCACATTACAGAGCAATCTTCAAAACCTGCATTCATACCTTGACCGTAAAAAGGTACGGTGGCATGAGCTGCATCACCCATCAGTGCAACTTTACCAACTGTCCACGGATAGCATCTAATTATAGCCAATGAGGACAAAGGGTGGTCTTCCCATTGCTCTCCAATTTCAGGCATAAGTTTATAAAAATCAGGGAATTTTTCTTTAAAAAATCTATTGACCTCATCTTTGGTATTCAATTTATCAAAAGAAGCCGAATGTCCTTCAAACGGCAAAAACAATGTGCAAGTAAAAGACCCATCTTCATTAGGCAATGCGATTAACATATAACGTCCTCTTGGCCAAATATGCAAGGTATTTACATCTAATTTGTAGCTTCCATCATCATTAGCAGGCAATAAAATTTCACGATAGCCATCTTCAATAAACTTTTGAGAATAATTAAATCGGTCAGATTTAAGCATAGCTTTCATTCTTAATCCCGAAAAAGCACCATCTGTTCCAAATACTACATCAGATTGATGTTCATAAACCTTACCAGTAAGCGTATCTTTTAGTAAAACAATGCCTTTTTGTAAATCTCCTCCAATACACTTTTGATTGTAATAAATTGTAGCTCCGCCTTGTTGTTCGGCAACATCCATAAGTTTACAATTTATACCTGCCCTCGACACCGAATAAATGGCTTGACCTTCTAACCCATAAGGTTGGTAAGTTAAGTTGCCTTGTAAATCGTGCATGGTTCTCCCATACATTGGTATGGCTATTTTTTCAATTTCTTTATCAACCCCTGCAGTTTTAAAGGCTTTCCACCCTCTTACAGACAAGGCTAAATTTATTGATTTACCAGCAGAAATATCAGCTTTACGCAAATCTGCTCTTCGTTCAAAAATTGTTACCTTATAACCTGCTTTAGATAAATATACTGCCCATAAAGACCCCACTAACCCTGCACCTACAATTGTTGCTGTTTGTTGATTCATTATTGTTTTAATTTTGGTTCCTCCATTAAAGTACCGCATTTATTACAGGTACAAAGGTCTTTATTTGCATAAAATTCGTTTAACAATTTTGGCAATTGCTCTACAATATCATCTAAATGAAAGGGGGCTTTGTGTAATTCATTGTTACAATTTTCGCAATACCATGAGCAATAATCTAATTCGTGAGGCTTACGCATTCTCTCAATTACTAATCCTACAGTATTTGGTCCTCTTTGGGGCGAGTGAGGAACGCGGGGCGGTAAAAGAAATATCTCTCCTTCTTTTATTTCAATATTTTTAACCTTACCATTTTCTATAATTGGTAACGTAATGTCTCCTTCAATTTGATAAAAGAATTCCTCTCCTTCATTGTAATGAAAATCTTTACGTGCATTTGGCCCACCCACAACCATAATAATAAATTCTGTATCTTTATAAACAACTTGGTTTCCTACGGGAGGTTTTAGCTTATCTCTATTGTCCTCTATCCATTGTTTGAAATTAATTGGTGGTATCATAATTAATTATTTTAAAAAGAGGTTATCAGTTAATATCCAATAACCTCCTTTGTGTTTTGTGTTTTTTAAAGTGTTCCTCTACGTGCTTGTTCAGCTTCTATAGATTCAAAAAGAGCTTTAAAGTTTCCTTTTCCAAAAGATTGTGCACCTTTTCTCTGAATAATTTCAAAGAATAGTGTAGGTCTATCTGTTAAAGGTTTGGTGAAAATTTGAAGTAAATACCCCTCATCATCTCTATCAACCATTATCCCGTGTTTTTTAAGTAACTCCATATCTTCTGCTATCTCTCCAACACGGTCTCCTACGGTATCGTAATATGTTCCTGGCACATATAAAAACTCTACACCACGTTTCTTCATTTCCGATACTGTAAACACAATGTCGTCTGTAGCTACAGCAATATGTTGCACCCCTGCTCCTTTATAAAAATCAATATATTCCTCAATTTGAGATTTCTTTTTTCCCTCGGCAGGTTCATTAATAGGGAATTTAATTCTACCATTGCCATTAGTCATTACCTTAGACATTAAAGCGGTATATTCTGTTGAAATGTCCTTATCATCAAAAGAAACCAGTTGAGCAAATCCCATCACTTCTCTATAAAATTTACTCCATACGTTCATTTGTCTCCAATCTACGTTTCCAACCATGTGGTCTATGTATTTTAAACCAACAGGAGTTGGGTTATAGTGTGATTCCCATTTTTCAAATTTAGGTAAAAACACACCATTGTAATTTTTACGCTCAACAAAAATATGTACTGTATCTCCATAAGTATGAATTCCTGCTCTTACTACTTCTCCATTTTCATCTTTTTCAACTCTTGGTTCAAAATAAGATTTAGCTCCCCTTTTTGTGGTTTCTTCCCACGATTTTCTAGCATCTTCAACCCACAGTGCTATAACTTTAACCCCATCACCATGTTTGGTTATATGCTCAAATATTTCTTGATTTTCATCATTTGGCATAGGCGTAGTAAAAATTAACCTAATTTTGTCTTGTACTACAACATAAGACGTTCTGTCTTTCATTCCTGTTTCTAAACCTGCATAAGCCAGAGATTGAAACCCTAATGCTGTTTTGTAAAAGTGTGCTGCTTGCTTAGCATTACCCACATAAAACTCAACATAATCTGTTCCCATAATTGGTAAAAAATCTTCTGCCTCTGGAAAGATTTTTTCTAAACTGTACTCAAAATTTTTAACGTTTTTTAAATCACTCATAATACTTTATTTTTTCTTTTGTAACTCTTGAATGTCTAACAAGTCTTTTGGTCTTGCTGATTTTACCTTACTTGTAATTAAATCTTCTAAACTCAATACATTCCACTTCAACAACTGTTTTCTTTTAATTTCAACTTTTTCACTGTCTCTATATGCCTCATCAAAAGACTTATTTACTGAAAAATTTGTTATTAATTCTAAGTCTAAATCATGAGGTGAAAACTTAACAGATATGTTTTGTTGTTTGTTTTTTACTTTTTGAGGAAAATCATTTATATCATACCCCATATCTTTAAAAACTAAAATTAATTTATTTAAATTTTCCTCAGATGTATCTATCCAAAAATCAACATCAGCAGAATGTCTTTGGTAGCCATGAAAGTTAACTGCACCGCCACCCACCAATAACATTCTAACATTATGCCTATTAGTAAGCAAAATAAATTCATCAATATTCTTCTCCCAAATTTGACTCATTTAGATTTTATCTCGATTACAAAATTGTTTTTATTTTCTTTTTTTACTTTAGTTGGAAATTTATTTACCCTTACCACTAAGGCTAAAAACTTATAAATACGCTCTGCAGGAGTTAATTTTAGAAACTCCTCTTTACGTCTTTTATTACTCTTTTCTTTAGTTGTAAATGTTATTTCCATTGTTTTTCTTTTTACTCTGTTAGCCAGCTTTTGTAATAATCATCAACCTCAAGTTTCAAAGCTTCCTCTGTTATCATCACTGGACTAAATGGATCAATCATAACCGCTAGTTCACCTGTTTCTTTTTTTCCAATACTGCGTTCAATTGCACCCGGATGCGGCCCATGAGGAATACCACCAGTATGCAATGTGATTTGACCTTTTTCAATGTTATTTCTACTCATAAAATCTCCATCTACATAATATAACAACTCGTCGGAATCTATATTTGAATGGTGATAAGGAGCGGGAATTGCTTCAGGGTGATAGTCATAAAGTCTAGGAACAAATGAACAAACTACAAAGCCATTGGCCTCCCATTGTTGATGAATTGGAGGGGGCATGTGAATCCGTCCAGTTATTGGCTCAAAATCATGAATAGAAAAAGCATACGGGTAATGGAATCCATCCCAACCGATTACATCAAATGGATGATTTTCGTGTGTGTATTCATAAAGAACCCCTTGCTTTTTTGATAATACTTTAAACTTGCCTTTTTCATCATGTGTAGTTAAATTGGTTGGCAATCTAAAATCTCGCTCACAAAAAGGCGAATGTTCTAAAAATTGACCAAAATTATTTCTATACCGTGATGGCGTCATTATTGGACTAAAAGATTCAATATACAACAATCTGTTATCCTCATTATTAAAATCTATTTGATAAGTTGTTCCTCTAGGTATAATTAAGTAGTCACCATATTTAAAATCTATATTACCATACATAGTTTTTAAAGTACCTGAGCCCTCATGTATAAATAACATTTCATCAGCGTCACTATTTCTATAAAAATAATCTTTACTAAATGATTTTGGTCGGGCTAATCCAATGTGTAAATCTCCGTTGACAAACAATGTCTTTCTACTATCTAAATAGTCCTCTTCTTGGGCTATAGAAAAACCCTTAAAACTGATTGCCTTCATGTGTTTTTCTATGGCAATTTTTGGTGTTAAATCTTTAACTTTTTTTATTTTGCTAACTACTGTTGGTGGATATAAATGATAGATTAAAGACGACATACCTGCAAAACCAACTGTACTGAATAGTTCCTCTTGATATAAAGTTCCATCAGGTTTTCTAAATGTTGTATGTCTTTTTTTTGGGATTTTACCCAATGTATAATATCTTGGCATTTTATTTTCTTTTTAAAATTAATATTGGTTTGTATAAAATAAAGACATATCCTAAAAGAATATGCTATTACACTGTTATTATTATAAAATAACTTCATTCAGGATTTCGTATAATTAAAAACTTTAAAAAACTCAATAGGCCAACCCAACTATTTTTCATGTTATTTAATTGTTACGTGTGTCAACAAATATACGTTTTTTTTAAATAGTTAATATGACTTTTATCAATAAAAATTAAAAATAACGGTTATTTTTGCAAACAACAAAAACAATTATGTAATGAAAAATATTTTAGTGATTGGTGCATCAGGACAAATAGGTACTGAATTAGTTTTAGCTTTAAGAAAAAGATTTGGTAATGATTCTACGATAGCATCAGACATTAAAATTCCAAACAAAACAGTTCTAGATTCAGGTGTTTTTGAGAAATTAGACATCCTTGACAAAAAACAATTAAAATCTATAATAGACAAACACCAAATTAAAGAAGTATACTTATTAGCCGCACTTTTATCAGCGACAGCCGAAAAACACCCAAATTTTGCTTGGAAATTGAACATGGACGGTTTATTTAACGTTTTAGATTTAGCTAAAGAGAAAATAATTGACAAAGTATTTTGGCCAAGTTCAATTGCCGTTTTTGGACCAACAACACCAAGAGAAAACACACCTCAGATCACAGTAATGGAACCAACAACAGTTTATGGAATCAGTAAGTTAGCTGGAGAACGTTGGTGTGAATACTATTTTAATCAATACAATGTAGATGTTCGAAGTATCAGATACCCTGGTTTAATTTCCTACTCTTCATTACCTGGTGGGGGAACTACAGATTATGCCGTTGATATTTTTTATTCTGCCAAAAAAGGTGAAACTTTTAACTGTTTTTTGAAAGAAGATACGGAGCTTCCTATGATGTATATGGAAGATGCAATTAGAGCAACTATTAATTTAATGGAAACACAAAAAGAAAACATCAAAATACGCTCTAGTTATAATATTGCCGGTTTTTCCTTCACTCCAAAAGATATTTATGATGAAATAAAAACAAATATACCTAATTTCAGTATAAATTACCAACCTGATTTTAGACAAAAAATTGCAGATTCATGGCCTAAAAGTATTGATGATCAACAAGCTAAAAAAGATTGGAATTGGACGCCTGAATTCAACTTAAAAAAGACTATTGGTACCATGTTAAAAAACATCCGCTTATCCTAATTTTAAACTTTTTGTGAAAATTAAACCTTTTGTGGTACAAAGTTTGTCTATGAGTTAAGCGTATTTGTCTAATTTATTTTTTAGATTTAAAAATTATTTCTAAATTGTGACAAGAAAACTAAACCGTTTAAATATTATGAAAGGTATCATTTTAACTATTGGAATCTTTTTGGCATCAACAGTAGTGTATTCTATCGAAAAACTAAATAACACTGTCTTGAGTAATGAAATTGTGCAGGGGGATGGTGAAATAAACAAAAAAGATGCTCAAGGAAGAAAACAAGGATATTGGATTATTTTTGGAAAAGACAAACCCGAAAAGGGTTATCCTGCAGAGGGTAAAATTGAAGAAGGACCATATAAAGATGATAGAAAGCATGGACAATGGACAAAATATCATAAAGATGGTATGACCAAAAAATTAATTGGAGAATACGTAAACGGAAGACCTAAAGGGGCGTTTGTAAAATATTATGCAGATGGAACAACTAAAGAGGAAGGAACCTTTGTTAATGGAAAACATAAAGGCTCACTTAAAAGATACCACGATAACGGTCAAGTTGCTCAAGAAAAAAACTTTAACGACTTAGGTAAAGAGGAAGGTCGTCAAGTGATTTATTATCCAAACGGGCAAATCCAATATGAATATACAACTAAAAATGGAGTTAAGACAGGTAAAGCTGTTAGATATACAGAAGACGGTCAAGTGAAAGAGGAGACTACCTACGGACCTGACGGGAAAATTGTAGAACAGAAAAAATATGAAGTAAAGGAAATAAAGAAAGTAGAAGAAGGCTCAGGAGTTTCAGGTGCTGAGAAAGGTGACACAAAAGGTATTCCTTTCGAAAAGAATGGTTACAACAAGGTTTATAATTCTGATGATGAATTATGGATGGATGGTAAATTTAAAAATGGTAAACTTTGGGACGGTAAACTTTACAAATATGATTCAGACGGAATTTTATTGAAAATTGAAGTTTGGAAAAATGGAAAATACCACTCAGATGGTCAATTATAATTAAAATAATCTCAAAAACGTATATAAAAACGTTCACTAGTTTTGACTGGTGAGCGTTTTTTTTTACTTTTGACAAAAAAATCACCCATGACCAACACACTTTATATATATAACACACTTTCGGCAAACAAAGAAGAATTTAAACCTTTAAATAAAGATTTGGTAGGCATGTATGTTTGTGGCCCCACGGTTTATAGTGACGTCCATTTGGGTAATTGTCGCACATTCATCTCTTTTGATACAATATATCGATACTTAATGTATTTAGGTTATAAAGTTAGGTATGTTAGGAACATTACTGATGCTGGTCATTTAGAAAATGATGCTGATGAAGGAGAGGATAAAATATCAAAAAAAGCAAGGCTCGAACAGCTTGAACCGATGGAAATAGTACAAAAATACACCTTAGGTTTTCATAAAGTTTTAAGAGCATTTAATAATCTCCCACCATCGATTGAACCAACAGCAACTGGACATATTATAGAACAAATTGAAATTACCAAAAAAATACTAGATAAAGGATTTGCGTATGAAAGTAACGGTTCTGTATATTTTGATGTAGAAAAGTATAACCAAACGGAGAACTACGGAGAATTATCTGGACGAAAAATTGAAGATTTAATCTCAGGCACGAGAGCACTAGATGGACAATCAGAGAAAAAAAGTCCACTTGATTTTGCTTTATGGAAAAAAGCATCTCCTTATCACATTATGAGATGGCCTTCACCTTGGAGTGTTGGATTTCCCGGTTGGCACCTTGAATGTACAGCCATGTCTACAAAATATTTGGGTAAACAATTTGACATACACGGAGGAGGTATGGATTTGAAATTTCCACACCACGAATGCGAAATTGCACAAGGTTGTGCATCAACAGGAAAAAAACCAGTAAAATACTGGATGCACACAAACATGCTAACACTTAATGGTAAAAAAATGAGTAAATCAACCGGAAATACGCTTTTACCAGAAGAATTATTTAGTGGCAACAACAAATTAATGGACAAACCATATCACCCAATGGTAGTTAGATTTTTTATGATGCAAGCCCATTACCGTTCTGTACTCGACTTTTCATCTGAAGCTTTAAACGCATCAGAAAAAGGGTTTAATAAACTAATGACAGCGATAAAAGACTTGCCTCAATTAACAAAAAGTACTCAAAGCTCTATTGATGTTCAATCGCTAGTAGATTCATTTTATCAATCTATGAATGATGACTTTAATACACCTATTTTAATTGCCAAATTATTTGAAGCTGTCAAATATATCAATCATATTAAAGATGGTAAAGCTACTATTTCCAAAAATGACTTTGATTTACTCTCTGACAAAATAACTGCATTTACTTTTGACGTATTAGGTTTAAACTTTATAGATAAGACTGATGAATCTATACTTGAACCTTTAATGAAAATTATTTTAACACTAAGAAAACAAGCCAAAAAAAATAAGGATTATACTACAGCGGACTACATTAGAGATAAAGTTTCTGAAGCAGGTATAACCATTAAAGATACCAGAGAAGGTTCTACTTGGTCATTATAAAAATCTGATTATCTTTGTCGCAATTTTAACCAGATATTATTACATATCTAATTAAATAGAGTAAAACATTATCATGAGTGATATTACAAAATTAATTAAATTATTTGAGCAAAAATTTGTTGCACACCCTTGGCATGGCGTTACCATTGGAGATGATTCACCTCATACAGTTAAAGCTTATATTGAAATCAATCCAAACGACCAAATTAAGTACGAAATAGATAAACCTTCAGGTCATATTTTTATTGATAGACCTCAAAAATATTCTAACATTGTACCTGCACTATACGGTTTTGTTCCACAAACTTATTGTGATGGCTTGGTAGCAGATTTCTGCATGAAAAAATCAGGAAAAAGTAACATTGTTGGAGATGGAGACCCATTGGATATTATTGTATTATCAGAAAGAAACATTGACAGAGGAAATATTTTAGTAGATTGTATTCCTGTTGGGGGATTTAGAATGATTGATGGAGGAGAAGCAGATGATAAAATAATAGCGGTATTAAAAGACGATCAGGTTTATGGTAAAATGACGTCTATTGAAGAAGTGCCTACTTTAGTGTTAGATAGAGTAAAACATTTCTTTTTAACATACAAAACAAATCCAAATAATGATGGATCTGATAAAAAGGTTGAAATAACTCACACCTATGGTAGAGAAGAAGCTTTAGAAGTTATAAAATTGTCTAATCAAGATTACATCAATAAATACGGTGATGTTAATTTAGAATTTGCTGAAACTTTAAAAATGTTTTTAAAATAACCTTTATAAAACCTTAAAACCGTAAGTATCTTCTACTGCAAAGCTAAAAAATTAATCGCTCTCATTTTTGAGGGCGTTTTTTCTTTAAAATGCTTAAATTTGTAAATTATGTTAAACAAAGTAATCATATTAATAGGATTGTTGTATTTTTCAACCTATTCAACCATTGCACAATGTGTAATGTGTAAAGCTCAGGCTGAAGCAGAATGGGAAGAAAGCGGAAGCTCAATCAATACGGGTATTCTGTATATTATGATTATTCCTTACATTATTCTTTTTATTGTTTTCAGAAAAAAGATTTTTAAGCTATTTAAGGACTTAAAACATAGAGATTTTTAACCTACCTCACTTTCTTTATGACGACTTCTAAAAATTCACTACCTTTAAACCGTGGAAAAATTATCTGTTGTAATCATTACCTTTAATGAGGAACGTAATATTGCCAGAGCAATTAATTCTGTTAAACCCATAGCAGATGAAATTATTGTTGTAGATAGTTTTTCAACAGACAAGACGCAAACTATTTGTCTATCACTTAACGTTACCTTTAAACAACGCCAATGGACGGGGTATTCTGACCAAAAAAACTTTGCAAACAGTTTAGCCAAGCATAATTATATTTTTTCGATAGATGCAGATGAGGAAGTAGATAGTGAACTCTGTAAAGAGATTCTTAAAGAAAAAAACAACGGTTTTAATGGCGTTTATATTGTTAATCGGCTGGTTAATTATTGTGGCAAATGGATAAAACATTCATCATGGTATCCAGATAAAAAAATACGAGTTTTTCCAAAATCAATAGCAAAATGGGAGGGAGAATTTGTACACGAAACGTTAAATATAGAGAAGGGTTTAAAAGAAAAAGAATTAAAAGGTCATTTGAATCATTATACCTATTACAATTTTAAGGAGCATAGAGAAAGGGCTGATAAATATTCATATTTAACAGCAAAAAAAATGCACCTACAGGGTAAAAAAGCGAGTATTTTAAAACCTTACCTTAGTGCTGTTGCCAGATTTGTCTCTATGTACTTTATCAAACTTGGTTTTTTAGATGGTTATATGGGATTTAAAATCGCGCAAATTTCGGCACAATCTAACATTGTAAAATATAAAGAATTAAGACGTTTGAACCATGACAATTAATAACCCTAAAAAAATAGTTATTAGCAGAACCGATAGTATTGGTGATGTGTGTTTAACCTTACCAATGGCAGGTATTTTAAAGGAAAAATTCCCTTATTGTAAAATTATTTTTTTAGGAAACACTTACACAAAGCCAATCATCAACTGTTGTAGCTCAGTTGATGAAGTATGGGAATGGGCCGAACTATTAGAAATGACCGATAAAGAACGTTTAAGCTGGTTAAAAAAACAACAAGTTGATGCTTTTATACATGTTTTTCCACGTAGAGAAATAGCAAGGCTGGCACAACAGTCCAAAATAAAATATAGAATTGGCACTACTCATAGGCTGTATCATTTATTAACCACTAATTGCAAAGTTAATTTTAGCCGAAAAAACTCAAATTGGCATGAAGCACAACTTAACATTAAACTACTAAAACATTTTGGTATAAATAAAAAATACACTTTAAAGGAGCTTACTACGTATTCTCATTTCAATAATATTCCTCAATTAAAAGATGAGTTTAAAGCATTACTTCACCCTACTAAAAAAAACATTATTTTTCATCCAAAATCACAGGGAAGTGCTTTAGAATGGGGGGTTAATAATTTTATTAACTTATCAAAATCTTTAGACCCAAACAAATATCAAATCTTTTTTACTGGCACCGAAAAAGAATCTACATATTTTAGAGATCAACTTCCAAAACAACCTAACATAATAGATTTATCTGGTAAAATGGATTTAAATAATTTAATCTCTTTTATTCAAAAAGCAGATTTACTGTTAGCTTGTAGTACTGGCCCTTTACATATAGCTGGTTTGTGCAATATAAAAACCATAGGTCTATTTACCCCCAAAAAACCTTTGCATTATGGCAGATGGCAACCCTTAGGTAATAAAGTAAAAATTATAGAAGAAAAAATTATTTCAGAACGTACCCAACCATTAAA
>DQTE01000315.1 GCA_015662905.1 Crocinitomix sp.
GGAACTGTGACTTATACTGTTACTGCCGATTTAGCAAGTTGTATTTCTACTGATCAAGTTGATGTGACTGTTAATCCCCTTGACGACCCTAGTTTTAGTTACCCTGCTAACTCATATTGTACTTCAGAACCTAACCCTATAGCAACCATAACTGGGACAGCTGGTGGTAATTTTAGTTTTACAGCAACATCTGGTGGTCCAAATTTATCAATTGATCCTTCTACTGGTTTAATAAATTTGTTAGCATCTAATCCTGGAACTTATGATATAACTTATACAACACCAGGAGTTTGTCCGTTATCTTCTACTATTACTATGAATATTGCATTAACACCAACAGTTAATACGGTTACCGATCAAACTGTATGTCACGGAAATAACTTTACATTTATTAACTTTACTGGTACTGCAGGAACAGCTTTTGATTGGGTTAATGATAACACTACAATTGGATTAGCTGCTTCTGGTACAGGGGATATACCAACATTTACTGGTGTAAATACATCAGGCATACAGCAAATAGCTAATATTACAGTTACACCCTCAGCGGGAAGTTGTGTAGGTTCCCCAACTTCATTTACATTAACAGTTAATCCTCTAGACAACTCTGGATTTAATTATAATCCTACCGCATATTGTACCACTGATGTAAACCCAACACCAACAATTGATGTTGCTGGTGGAATATTTACTTATTTCACTACAAACGGTACGGGTACAATTAGCCTTGATGCTAATACTGGGGTCATAGATTTATCTCTATCTAACGCTGGGTCTTATGATATAACTTATACAACACCAGGACCTGATTGTCCTCAAGATTCAACAATTAATATAACCATAAACCCAACACCAACTGTTGATCCTGTTATAGATCAGACCATATGTGAAGGTTCAACATTTACTTTAATAGATTTTACTGGAAATGATAACCCAACATTTAGTTGGAACAATGACAATCCTAATATAGGTTTACCTAGTAGTGGTACTGGAGATATTGCTTCATTTGTTGGTCTTACAACAGGAGGTAATGAGGTTGCAAACATTACTGTAACCCCTTCAACTTCTACCTGTACTGGTACTCCTACAAGTTTTGTATTAACTGTTCAACCTCTAGACAATCCAGGATTTAGTTATGGACAAACTGCCTATTGTACTACTGATACAGACCCTACACCTACTATTGATGTAACAGGTGGTACATTTACGAGTTCTGATCCAAATTTAGTGATAGATCCAAGTACAGGTGTAATTGACTTATCAAATAGTGCTGAAGGGACTTATAATATAACCTATACAACATCAGGACCGTGTGTTCAAGATTCCACTGTATCTATAACCATTAATCTAACACCAACTGTTGATCCTGTGTTACCTCAAACAGTTTGCGATAATACAAATGGAGATTTTACAGATTTCTCACCTATTAATTTTACAGGAACTTCTGGTGCTTTATCTACAACTTATGACTGGGTAAACAGTAATACTAACATTGGGCTAGCTGCTAATGGTCAGGGAGATATAGCAGGGTTTACAGGAACTAATAATACCAACAGTGCAATTACAGGTACAATTACAGTTACGCCTAGCACAACTGAGTGTATAGGTACACCTATCACGTTTGATTTAACTGTCAATCCAATAGATGACCCTTCGTTTCAATATGATGCTGGTTTAACTTATTGTACTACAGGTTCTGTTGATCCAACAGTGACTATAACAGGTACGACTGGTGGTACATTTAGTTATATAGTTAATTCAGGCGGACCTAATTTAGTATTAAATGTTACTACTGGAACAGTTGATTTGTCGGCAAGTGATGTTGGTAGTTACGATATAACATATACTACAAATGGTCTTTGTCAACAATCCAGTACCTTAACGTTAGTTATAACATCAGCCCCTGTTGCAGATTTTACTTTAGGGGTTTATTGTGCTAATGACTCAGATCCTTTACCAACATACATTAATGGTGGTTCGGGTGGTATTTTCACATCAACTGCAGGTTTAGTAATAAATAGTACAACTGGCCTAGTAGATTTAGATGCTAGTACACCTGGTACATATACAGTAACAAATACAATAGATTTGACTTCTCAAGGCTGTGCATTATCTATAGCTACAGATGACATCACAATTAATGAAATTCCAACAATTTCAATTACTGGAGGTACAACAATTTGTCCAAATGATCCTTTGCCAGACTTAACTGTGACGTTTACAAACACATCTAATGGCCCTTTTAATTTTAATTATACGCTAAATGGTGGTGCAGTAATTACAATTAATACCGTTAACTCTCCGTATACATTAATACCTAGTGGTTTAGGAGACTATCAAGTAATTAGTGTGACAGACGGTAATGGTTGTATGAATACAGGTAACCAAATAACAACAATAGATACCTACCCTACTCCTACCATAAATGCCGTTCAGAATTATGAAGTTTGTGATGGAAACAATCTTATTATTCCTGCATTTACAGGTACACCTGCTAACAATACATACAATTGGACTGTTATAAGTGGTAGTGACATTGGTTTTGGTACATCAGGAATGGGAACAATTGGATTATTTACAGCGATAAACCCATCAACTTCTACTATAGAGGTTACACCAACATCAACTAACGGATGTGTTGGTTTACCAATTACTTTTGATGTCACGGTTAACCCATTACCAATTGCTGAATTCAGTGCACCAGACACAGCTGGCTGTGAACCTTTTACTGTTACATTCACAAGTGTGGCAGACTTTACACAAAAATGTTTTTGGGATTTTGGAGATGGAGCAACTGCTGACGGTTGTGGAACCGTATCTCACACCTATACGACATCTGGTACTTTTGACGTAACATTAACAGTATTATCCCCTGATTCTTGTGTTACTACATTAGTAAAACCTGGTTATATTAATGTCACACCAACACCTGTGGCAGGATTCACTTTTAC
The DNA here is from genome assembly GCA_015662905.1 of Crocinitomix sp. GTDB lineage: Bacteria > Bacteroidota > Bacteroidia > Flavobacteriales_D > Crocinitomicaceae > Putridiphycobacter. The sequence continues at coordinate 2,952 of DQTE01000315.1, forward strand.
ACCTCAGGTTACGGATATTTCTCATACAGAGATTGAGTTTATAAATTCGTCTGTTGATGCGGATACTTATGTTTGGGATTTTGGTGATGACTCACCACTAAATAATGAGGAAGATCCTATTTATACTTATGATGATGTACCAGGTCAATATGTCATTACATTGATTGCTTCTAATAATAATGGTATTTGTGCTGATACTGTTCAATCAACAATTACAATATATGATATTTTAATATATTATGTCCCAAATGTGTTTACGCCAGATAATGACGCTTACAACCAAACTTTCCAACCTATATTTACATCTGGTTATGATATTTATGATTACCATTTAATGATATTTAACCGTTGGGGAGAATTAATTTTTGAATCTTATGATGCTTCAATTGGTTGGGATGGAACTTACCCTGAAAATGGTGAACTATGTCAAGATGGTGTTTATGTTTGGAAAATAGATTTTAAAGAGTCAATGACTGATAAAAGACATAATGTTACAGGACACGTAACTTTACTGAAATAGATTTACGGGACAAAAGTATAAAGTTTAAGTTTAGATTTTTTTGAAAACCAGAACTTTTTAAAACCATTAAAAAACCTAATAAAGTTTTAAACTTTATTAGGTTTTTTTTCTGAAGGTAATCATTGTGAATAAAAAAATTGGCGTAATAGACAAAATGGTTGATAAAATCTTCTGTAAGCTTTATGTTTGTTGGTTTAACATTAAATCAAAGACTTTGAATAAAAAAAATGTAAA
>DQTE01000182.1 GCA_015662905.1 Crocinitomix sp.
CTACCATTTAGCTAAAGCTTCATTAAAAATATCTTGTGTAATACGTTCAAATATTTCTTTATATGCTTCTTCTAAAACACTTCCAATTAATTGTGAATTTGCATCATAATCATAAAAATGAGTAAAGGTTTTATCGTAATTATCTTCTTCTTTTAAAGTATTGTAAAATCGTACTTTAACACCAACGGTTAATCTACTTTGCGAAGCTCTTTGATTTGCAGTAGCTGCTATTGGAGCAATTCTATATTGTGATATTTCTCCTTCAAAAGTTAAATCAGCTACGCCTTTTACTAAACTTAAATTTGTTTGTTGTAAAAATTTATCTTGCAAGGCAATTTGAAATTCCTGACTTAATGAAGGTTCTACAAATGAAGCATTATTAGGAAAAAATGGAATATTGATTGTTTTTGCATCACCAGCACTTCCGCCTGTAAAAGAATAAATACCGCAACTTTGAAAAGTATAAGCAATAAGTATAAAAAGAATAATTTTTTTCATTTAGTTGAATTATTTGATAAAATTACGAAAAGATTTAAAATTAAATGTTTCAGATTTAAAATTTAACTTTTAATTTACATATGGAGTTGTGGAATTTATAATTTCCCTAAAGGTCATATTGTTTAATTTTTCTATAAAGAGTTCTTTCAGAAATACCTAGTTCTTTAGCTGCCAGTTTGCGTTTGCCTTTGTTGCGTTCTAGAGAGCTTTTTATCATTTCCTCTTCTTTGTCTTGTAATGAAAATGAAGGTTCTATAATTTCGGTATCTTCATACGTATTTTGAAAAGTTTCTGTTTGATTTACAGAAATTATTTCCACCTCACTTTTTTCAGACTTTATAGGCGAAGTGTTTTCAATATCATCATAAATTCTACGAATTAGGTGTTCGTTATTTTCATGAACTTCACCGTTATTTTTCATCAAATCAAGTGTTAATTTTTTCAAATCGTTAATATCGCTACGCATATCGAGCATGATTTTATAAAAAATTTCACGTTCATTTGCAAAATCCATCTGTGATTTATCTTGCCCAATAACACTTGGTAAGTTAGTCAAATGGTTTGGTAAATATTCTTGTAATGTTAGAGCAGAAATAGTTCTGTTTTTTTCAATTACAGATAACTGCTCAGTTATATTTCTCAATTGACGAATATTACCTTTATACGGATAGTTTTGTAATAATAGAATTGCGCCTTCTGTTAAACGAACAGTTGGCATATTATATTTTTGTGCAAAGTCAGATGCAAATTTTCGAAACAATAAGTGAATATCTCCTTGTCTATCTCGTAATGGAGGAAGTTCAATTTCTATAGTACTTAATCTATAAAACAAATCTTCTCTAAATTTCCCTTTTTGGATGGCTTCAGGCATATTTAAATTTGTTGCAGCAACAATTCTAACATCTGTTTTTTGAACTTTAGACGAACCAACTTTCATGTATTCGCCATTTTCTAAAACACGCAATAATCGTACTTGAGTAGTTAGTGGTAATTCTCCAACTTCGTCTAAAAAAATAGTTCCGCCATCGGCAACTTCAAAATAACCAGAACGTGTTTGGGTTGCGCCAGTAAAAGCACCTTTTTCATGACCAAATAATTCACTATCAATTGTGCCTTCTGGAATTGCGCCACAATTGACAGCGATATATTTTTTATGTTTTCTATGCGATAAAGCATGAATTATTTTAGGAATACTTTCTTTACCAGTACCACTTTCTCCTGTAACCAATACAGAAATATCGGTTGGAGCAACTCGTACAGCTTTACTAATTGAGCGGTTTAGTTTATCATTGTTTCCAATAATTCCAAAGCGTTGTTTAATATGTTGAATGTCTTCCATTGTAGTCTTTGGTTTTTAGTCATTTGTCTTTAGGTTCTCAATACTAACTTCTCAATACTTATATCTAAATCATCTCTCCAAGTAGTGTTGCACTCGTACAACTATCAATTTTGACCATTACAAAATCACCAACTTTTTCATTTCCTGTTTTTGGAAAAATAGCCATGGTGTTTTGTGTATTTCTACCTTTCCAATGTATGTCAGATTTTTTAGAATCGCCTTCAATAAGTATTTCCATTGTTTTACCAACAAATTCTTGTGTTCTATAATGCGATAAATTTCTTTGTAATGCAACAATTTCGGATAAACGTCTTTGTTTTATATCCGCAGGAATATCATCTTCCATTTTTTTATGAGCTAATGTTCCTGGTCTTGTAGAATAGGCAAACATAAAACCATAATCATACTTTACATATTCCATTAAGGATAAAGTTTCTTTATGATCTTCTTCTGTTTCGCCACAAAAGCCAGTAATAATATCGTGAGAAATAGCACAGTCAGGTATAATAGTTCTAATATTATCAATTAGTGTTATATACTCTTCACGAGTATGTTGTCTGTTCATTGCTTTAAGTATTTTAGTACTTCCTGATTGTACAGGTAAATGAATGTACTTGCAAATATTGTCGTATTTAGCAATAGTGTGTAAAACATCCACTTTCATATCATGAGGATTTGA
>DQTE01000121.1 GCA_015662905.1 Crocinitomix sp.
CTGTGTGTTATAAAACTTTACGCTCTGCTCTATGTTCTCTACTGACATGTGAATGTGTAATCTTCTGCTTTGGCTCATGATGTATCCTTTAATTAGTTGAATTATACACAGTAGACGTTGAAAGTTTGAGAAAGGGTGCAGAGTTTTCAAAAACTATATATTTAAAGTAAACACCACTCTTTATAGACAATATTATCTGAAAATTGTTTGTTGCAACCTACAATATAATTTATTATTGCTTGTTTAGTTCTACTATTAGGAGAATATTGAATTAATCGCCTCATATTTTAAAACATTAAAACAGTTTAAATCTCTCACCAGTAGGTTTGGTACCATCAAACGCCAAATCAAAACCAGCATAAAGAAAAACTAAAACACCCATTTCATCCAAAGTAAAATTCAACGCTTGGCAATGCTATATCTAGCTAATAATGATTCCGACAAGAGATAATACCAATAGATTTTTCCTCAACAGCATAAACCAAACGATGAGTATCGTCAATACGCCGTGAATGAAAACCTGATAAATTCTCTTTTTAAAGCTTCAGGTTTTCCTATGCCTTCAATTGGGTCACGCAGTGTTGCCTCTATGAGTTTGTTGATGCGTTTTAAAGTCTTTTTGTCTTGCCCTTGCCAATAAACATAACTCTTCCAACCCTCAGCTGTCCAAGTAAGTAGCCGACTACTCATTTATGAGACCATGTGTTTCTGTTCTAGAAGCTTGGTACTGAGCTATAGACTTTTCTAAATGCTGAACATTTTTAGGAGACCTTAACAAGTGTAATGTCTCTTGCATCGCATTAAAGTACGCCAAGGACATCACCACAGCATCATCTGCATCACGTCTACTTATGACAGTATAGTCTGCATCATCTACTACAGCGTCTAATATAGATTTTAAATTGTTACGTGCTTCTGTGTAATTTACTACAGTCATGTTAAGCCTTTATATGTTCAGGTTATTGTACAAGTATAGCTTTTTTAGATAAGAGAGAAATTTAACGTATTCAAACATTTCATTCGGAAATTTGGTATCACCAAACACCAAAAAAAGTTAACATAAATAAAAAACATCTATATTATTCAAGCCAAAGTTAAACGTTTAGTGATATCAAGGCTACAAATTTTCTAAGTCCTTCGATATCTTTATTCCACTACTTAATCTTTTTTAGGTTTATTAAATATATGTTCTTTTAAAATTTCTAATAATGATGTATTTATTTTATACTCATATTTTTCACCTATATCATTAGTTAAATGACTTTTCAGTAAGTCCATCTTTAGTTTAGTTCTTAACTCGAACTTCTCTTTTTCTTTAATATCAAGACCTTCAATTGAACTATCAGCAATATCTTTTGCCATAATTCCAATTTTTGCAAAAGTTCTTCTTTGTTTTTGTATATGTATAATATTTTGAATAAACATTTTTGAAATTTCATAAGAAACAAATAAAATTGTAATCGTAATAATAACAAAAGGGAGTCTTAATAAAAATACTGTCGAAATATCAATTTTTTCACTCTCTTGTAAAAGAGAAATCAATTCCTTTGATAAGTTTGAACTTCCAAAAAACACAGTATATGTGACCAATATAATTAATATCCAAGGTATTAACGATAAACCAGTATACAATTTAATATCTTTATCGCCCTGCTCAATATATTCTTTCATTTCACTAGAGAATACACTTGTATCATCTGTTAGCTTTTTTAATTCACTTTCTTTTTTAGAAATTTCTTGATTTAAAGTTGATGATTTCGTCTCTAATTGTGTAATATTATTTGTCAAAGATATTGTTTCGTCTTTTAAAGAGTTTTTGATAGTTTTTGACTGATTAACTTCTTCAAGTAACTGTTTATATTCATCTCTTAAGGGTGGTAAACTGGATACTTCTAGCTCAGCTATTTCACTCTTTAAAGTATTTAAAAACTCTCTTTTGTCACTTAACTCAATTTCTATCTCATTTACTCGTGCATCAAGTTTCTCATTTTTTGTATTAATATCATTAACTAATGCAGAAAGTTCTGTCTTATATTCAGAGACTTGTTTAACTTTGTCTTTAATTTCGCTAAAGTCATCAAGTGTGAAAGCTATTATTTCTACTTTATTTAATTTAATCTTATTAATAAGCCTTTTGGGAGCTTTGAATTTAAAACCCTTGATTACTCTATTAGGTAACCAAATACTATGCCCCTTACTAAAAGTAGTTGCATTTTCATTTCCTTCAGTATCAATAGATATTAATTCTAAACCATTTAAATTTATTTCATCATCAATTGTAAATATTATTTTTTGAACATATATAGCTTCTTTAAAATTAAAAGTATAAAACTTATTCTTTAGCTCATATTTAAACTCTGGATTGGTAGAATTTATCAGTTGAATAAATTTCCCTGAGTTATTCTGAATAATCTCTATATCTTGTATGTATGGCTCAAGAATAGTTGATGTCTCAAGTTTTTCTAATATATCTTCGCTCTCACTCATCTATTACCTTTATAATTTAATATCTATATATTATCATAAATTCATTAATATGAAATGTTTAGTAAATAAACATGACAATTTGACATATTTATAATATATTTAAACATTTTAAAATATAATGATAAAAACGCCAAAGTGCTATTAATAAAATATAAGTATAATAAAAGTATGTATAAATAAGGTATACCAATGAGCAAAAAAGAAAAATTGCTACAAGCCATGAAAAACAATCCTAAAGATGTACGCTTTGAAGATTTGAAAAAGTTACTTATTTCTCATGGGTACGAAGCCTCTAACACAGGTGGAAGTCATTGGGTCTTTAGAAAAGAAGGCTTTGACGATGAAGTTATACCTAGAAAAAAACCAGTTAAAGCCTATTATGTCATTAGAGCTTTAAAGTCATTGGGAGTATATGATGAAGAAAACTAAACAATACTACTTAGACCTAGAATACGGAATAGCAACCAGAGAACTAACAAACTCTGAGGGTGGTGGAATCTTAGCTTACTATACTGACCTACCTCACATAGCAGGTGATGGAGCGAACATAGAAGAAGCCATAGCCGATGTAAAAGATGCTTTTGCATGTTATCTTGAAGTAGCTCTAAAAAAAGGTGACGATATAAAAGAGCCGTCACACCTTATGAAGACAAAACGCATTAACATTACTGTACCTCTTTATGCTTTGGAGCAAATAGATAAATATGCCCAAAGCCATAACATGAACCGTAGTACTTTTTTAGTTCAAAGTGCTTTGAAGCAAGTTTCTTTATAGAAGTCTTAGATTTACATCCTATCAAAATGATAAATAGAATGTTTATCACGTAACTTCTTATCTTTCCAAGCCAAATAAGAAGCTTTTAGATGATTGTCGTTGTCCGAGAGTTCAAATATCATTTTGTGAATGTGGTCATCGGCTGATTGACATAGTTCTGTACTCATATCACAGTCAAAAACAAATTTATCCTGTGTAGTCTCTTCTAAATTTAACAAAAACTCTGGTTGATTTTTCTTCGCACAGTAATGAGTTGCTTTTAACTGTGTACAGTTCTTGTATGAATTACAATGATACATCGTTACCATTGTCTTTTTCGTATTTGGGAGTAAAGACTCTTGAAGTGTTGCTCCACGCCCTATGAGTTTATATTGCGTTCCTATAGCATCACTGTTTCCAAGTAAATGTGCTATGGCTTTGTTTTTGTGTGCGCCAGTGGTGTCAATTTGCTCTGATTCTTTTGAAAGTGACCATGTACCTGACAGTATCATACTCATTCCATTGTAAGCATCCATCACTGTCATTTTTTCTGCTTCTACTTTTTTTAACTCTTCTGTCGCTTGAACTGCTGTAAATGCCATCGCCCCTACAACGGTCAAAAACAATAATATTTTTTTCATAATTTCCCATTACCTAATCTATTTTGTTGAATTATAACCTAAAAAGTACTAATATAATAGAGGGTATTGAGTCTTTTTAGATGACTTTATTCAAGCCCGACTCAAATCGACGCATCTTTTTTCCATCGTCACTATACATATTGACACCTTTAAATACATACTCCTCCCCTAAGCCAGAAGAATGTCGAAGCTTATAATAAGAAGGATTATTACGTTTTTTACAAAGTTCTAACATTTTTTCTACTTGTTCTTTCATCGGAATTAACTCCATTCCTTCTTCATTTATAAAAATTAGTTCTGAAAGTTTTGTAGTAGCCGAGGTGAGTGCTTCTTCTGTATAATTATTTGCCATTTTACTTTCCTAAGTAGTTCAAAAACATATTACGTGCAGAATATCCAACAAAAGTTTCTTTTATGACTTCTGTTTTAGCATCCACTACATAAAGCGTGGGAACAACACTTAGTTTCCTTAACTTTTTAGGAAATTTCTTTTCATCAAAATTTAGCATTACGGGGACATGTTTAGCTTTTATTTTCTTGTC
>DQTE01000307.1 GCA_015662905.1 Crocinitomix sp.
TCTAACTTTTCCGTAATCAATTGCAAGGATTCTCGCCATATTATATCCTAATTTTTGGCAAAAGTACTATTTTTTCTAATTATTTGGTCTATAAATATTACTTTTGCTTTTTAAACGGGTTATCATGGACAATATAAGAAATATTATAGAAAATGCTTGGGACGATAGATCTTTACTCAAACAAGACATTACTAAAGATGCAATTAGAGAAGTAATTGGTTTGCTAGACATTGGAAAGTTACGAGTTGCTGAGCCTAAAAATGGGGATTGGCAAATTAACGAATGGGTAAAAAAGGCTGTGGTAATGTATTTTCCTATTCAAAAAATGGAAACTTTAGAAGTTGGTATTTTTGAATATCATGACAAAATTCCATTAAAGAAAAATTATAAAGAGAAAGGTATACGCGTTGTACCTCATGCAGTTGCTAGGTATGGTGCTTATATTTCTAAAGGTACTATTTTAATGCCTAGTTATGTAAATATTGGTGCGTATGTTGATGAAGGTACTATGGTTGATACTTGGGCTACTGTTGGTAGTTGTGCTCAAATTGGCAAAAACGTACACTTAAGTGGTGGTGTTGGTATTGGTGGTGTTTTAGAGCCTTTACAAGCTGCTCCTGTTATTATTGAAGATGATTGTTTTATTGGCTCTCGTTGTATTGTTGTAGAGGGAGTTCGTGTAAAAAAAGAAGCCGTTTTAGGTGCTAATGTTGTACTAACAATGAGTACTAAAATTATTGACGTTACTGGAGATAAACCTATTATTACTAAAGGTGTAATTCCTGAGCGTTCTGTTGTAATACCTGGTAGTTATACCAAAGAGTTTAAAGCTGGTAGTTATAATGTACCTTGTGCTTTAATTATTGGCAAACGTAAAGAGAGTACCAATAAAAAAACTTCTTTAAATGATGCTCTTCGTGAAAATGATGTTGCTGTTTAAAATTTTAAATTTATGAATATTGGTTTTGATGCTAAAAGAGCTTTCCACAATGGTACTGGTTTAGGAAATTACAGTAGAGATTTGTTACGAATCCTATCCACGTTTTATCCTGAAAATACTTACTTTTTATATAATCCAAAAAAGTCCAAAAACTTACGCTATCATTTAACCGATAATAATGTGGAAGTTTTTCCGAAATCTAAATTTTGGAAAAAACTATCTTCTATATGGCGGCAACGTGCTATTGTAAAACAGTTGGTTGCTGATAATATTGAAATTTATCATGGCTTATCTGGCGAGTTACCTAGAGGTATTGACAAAACAACCATCAAAACTATAGTTACTATTCACGATTTAATTTTTGTTCGCTATCCAAAATTATATTCTTTTTTTGATAGAAAAATACATTTTAATAAGTTTAAACATGCTGCACAGGTTGCGGATGTTGTTATAGCAATTTCCGAACAAACAAAAAGAGATATTGTTGAATTTTTAGGAATTAATCCAAATAAAATAAAAGTTGTTTATCAAGGTTGTAACCATGCTTTAAAAAAAGAATACAATCAAACTTTAATTGATAATACTAAAACAAAATATAAGCTACCAACCAATTTTATTTTAAATGTTGGTACTATTGAAGAGCGTAAAAACCTTTTGAACTTAGTAAAAGCAATTCAAAATATTGATACAAAATTAGTTGTTGTTGGTGGCGATAAATCTGACTATGCAAAAAAAGTGAAACAATATATCACAGATAATAATTTATCGGATAAAGTTTTATTTTTAAAAAATGTTGCTTTAGAAGAATTAGCAATCATTTATAAATTAGCAAACGTATTTGTATATCCTAGTATTTTTGAAGGTTTTGGTATTCCTATAATTGAGGCTTTATATTCTAAAACTGCTGTTATAACTTCTAAAGATGGTTGTTTTAGTGAAGCTGGTGGAGAAAATTCCATCTATATAAACCCTTCAGATCCTTTAGAAATTGAAACTGCAATTAAACAAATACTAAATAACCCTTCTCTAAAAAAAGAAATGGAAGAAAAAGGTCTTACATTTGTTCAAAAGTTTAATGATGATGTTATTGTTAAAAACATCTATAATTTATACATCTAAAAACTTTATTGATATACTTTTTTAAATGAAAAAAATTAAAATAATAGTTGATATTGAACGCATGAAGTATCCATTTACTGGACTACACAACTATTGTGAAAATTTATATAAAAGTCTTTTAAATTCTAATAGCAATCTTTTTGAGTTTCATTTCTTTAGCCATTCTTCTGTTCAATTACCAAAAGGTATTAATAGAATGAATCGGAAGCTTACTGAAAAACTTTTTTTAATTAAACCAAAAAAGTATAAACTCTGGCACGTTACTTACCAAGATTCTAAATTTGTACCGAGTGGTAATATTAAAATTGTTTACACCATACATGACTTAAATTTTTTATATACAGATAAATCTGAGGCTAAGAAAATAAAAATGCTCTATAATGTGCAAGAAATTATTAAAAAAGCCGACTACATTACTGTAATCTCAAATTTTGTGCTAAACGATATAAAAAAGAATCTAAATCTATACAACAAACCTGTAACTGTTATACATAATGGCGTTACGGTTAGCGAATACCCTGATTTTGATAATCCAAAATATAGACCTATAAAAAAATATATTTTCACTTTAGGTACGGTATTATATAAAAAACATTTTCATGTTTTACCTCAAATGGTTGCTGGTACAGAATACGAATTAATTATTGCTGGTATTTTGCCAGATAAAGATTATGTACAAACTATTGAAAGTGAAATTAAAAAGAATAATGTAAGTGCTCAGGTTACCTTAACTGGTCCAATATCTGATGAAGAAAAATATTGGTACATGAAGCATTGTAGCGCCTTTGTTTTTCCTTCTATTTCTGAAGGGTTTGGAATCCCACCAATAGAAGCTATGGTTATGGGTAAGCCTGTATTTTTATCAACCTACACAAGTTTACCTGAAGTTGGTGGTAAACTTGCTTACTATTTTAATTCTTTTGACAAAAAAGATATGCAGAAAGTCTTTATTGATGGTATGAAAGACTATGCTGATAATGATAGAAAAAATGAAATTATTAAATGGGGAAAACAATTTAATTGGGATAAAGCTAGCAAACAATATTTGGATGTTTATAAACAAACTCTTGGTATTAAACCCAACAGTTCTCAAGAAGAATTACCTTTAAAACCGAATGATAAAAATTCAAATATTACCGCTTTAGTCATAACCTATAACGAAGAAAATAATATTGAATCTGTTATTGAGAATATCAGTTTTGCTGATGAAATAATTATTGTAGATTCTTTTAGTAATGACAATACTGTTGAAATAATAAAAAGTTATCCTAAAGTAAAATTAATTCAAAATAAGTTTAAAAATTTTTCTGAACAAAGAAACTTTGCCTTAGCACAAACTACTAACGATTGGGTGCTTTTTATTGATGCCGACGAACGAATTTCTGATAATTTTATTAATGAATTACGTTCTATATCAAAAAGCAACTCTAATGTTATTGCCTTTAAATCAAATCGTAAGAATTATATTAATAATAAAATAGTTAATTATAGTGGTTGGCAAAATGATACTATTTATAGATTTTTTAATAAAAAATATGTTAGCTATGATGAAAAAAAATGGGTACATGAAACTTTAATAATTAACGGCGAAACGAAATTAATGGAAAATTCTATTACACATTATTCGTATAAAGATTTTTCAGATTTAAAAAATAGAACTCTTTTTTACTCCAAACTAAAAGCTAAAGAATTATATGAAAAAGGAGAAAAATCAAATCCTTTTAAACTATATGTAAAACCTTTTTATACATTTATTAAACATTATTTTATTAGTCTAGGCATTTTTGATGGAAAACTTGGTTTACAAATATCCTATACAAGCTGTATCGGCGTTTATAAAAGATATTGTGAGCTACAAAAACTCTATAAAACCGAAAGTATATAAAAAATGGTGTTTCATAAAGAAATTGACAATACTGTATCTTTTTTAAATAAAGGGAAAACGATTCTTTACCCTACAGATACTGTTTGGGGAATTGGTTGTGATGCTACTGATGAAAATGCTGTGAAAAAAATTTATACCATAAAACAACGTGACCAAAACAAAAGTTTGATTATTCTTGTGGATAGTTTTAATATGCTTCAAAAATATATTACTAAAATTCCAGAAGAAATTAAAACTTTTCTAGCTGAGCAATCCAAACCAACGACAGTTATTTATGACAACCCAACTGGTTTACCTAAAAATATAATTGCAGATGACAATACTATTGCTATACGTATAGTAAAAGATATTTTCTGTAATACATTAATTAAAACGTTTGGGAAACCTATAGTTTCAACTTCAGCAAATATTTCAACTCATAAAACACCAATAAAATATTCTGATATTAATCCTAATCTTATCTCAAAAGTTGATTTTGCTGTACCTTTAAATATAAAAATAA
>DQTE01000300.1 GCA_015662905.1 Crocinitomix sp.
CTAATGCTATGTTTGCGTGTCTCAAACCTGCGCTACACCAATACTAACGTATATTTTGACTTTTCGCTACGAACATACTTGCGGATTTAAGGTATATTAAAAACATCTCACAAAAAAAGCCTAATTATTTAACAATTAGGCTTTTTTTTGTAACTTTGTGTCATTATAAAGCGTAAGTATTACTTACTCACAAAAAAATGAACCTAACACAATACATAGCGGATTTATTATTGAGAAACAATTGCGTTATTGTTCCAGAATTTGGTGGTTTTATATCAAACTATCATCCAGCTGTTGTTGATGAACTACATCAAAAAATTTACCCCCCATCAAAACAGGTGTTGTTTAATGTTAACTTAAATTCTAATGATGGTTTATTGGCAAATTTTGTTGCAAATAAAATTAACACAACTTACCCCAATGCTTTAAAACTAATTAAGGCTGATGTTGAGTTTTGGAAAACTAATTTAAAAAAAGGTAGTCGCATAAATATTGGTGAGATTGGATTTTTGTATTACGATAATCATCAAATTAAGTTTGAGCAAAATAAATCCTATAACCTTTTATTGTCAGCTTATGGGTTATCTGAAATAAAGTTTTTATCATCTAACAAAGTTGACGAACCAGTAGTTTCTAAATCAAAAGAAAAAACACTCAAGGTTACTACTAAAGCAAAGCCAATAAGGCCAAGTACTTTAGAAAAAGTTGTAAGTAAGGTAGAGACAAAACCTAATTTAAAAAAACAGAAGACAGAGGCTAAGATAGTTGTATTAGCACCAAAAAAGCGCAAAAAAAATTGGAAATATATTGCAATTGCGTGTGCCATGCCTTTACTTTTTTATTCGTATTGGATTCCTTTAAATACTAACGTATTAGAAACAGGAAACATAAAGTCATCTGATTTTAATCCTTTTGCTCAACAAGTAGAAAAAATTTATACTAAAAGAAGCTCTTTACTAACTCAGGTTAAAAGTAAATCTGTTAAAACTTGGGAGCAGTTAACTGAAAAAATCAATCCTAGTGTAAAGGTGTATAATTATCAATTTTCTGATGATTTATATATTCCTGTTCTACTCTCTCACACCAATAATCAAGAAGAAATTATTGCTGAATCAAAAAAAAATGACGAGATAAAAACTAACGACACTAAGGTTAATCACAAAAAACAGTCTAAGCAAAACATTCATTTGATTAGCGGATGCTTTTCAGACAAACAAAATGCTGAGTCTTTAGTTGAGGAATTAAAATTAAAAGGATATGATGCCCATATAGTTGATAAAAACAAAGGATTATATAGAGTGGCAGCCCAATCTTTCACTTTACAATCTGATGCCAAATCATTCAAGGACAAACTTAGTTCTGATGGATACTCATCATGGGTTTTAAAAAAATAATTTTATTGGAATAACAATTGATAATTACATTTTTAATGTAATGAAATAATTGCATTTCTCTAAGCATTCATTATCTTTACAACATAGGAATAAATAAATCTAATTATGAAAAAAATTTTTATTGGGATTAGCACTCTGTTGCTGTCTGTCAGCGTTTCTTTAGCACAGGATTTTACAACAAACAAAGAAGGAAGTGAATACAAATTTGAAAAAATTGTACACTTAGATGCAACGCCAGTACAATCACAAGGTTGGACAGGAACTTGTTGGAGTTTCTCTACTTTATCTTTTTTAGAGTCTGAAATTAAACGAATGGGAAAAGGTACTGCTATTTTGTCTGAAATGTGGATAGCTCGATTTGCTTATTTAGGAAAAGCAGAAAAATACATTAGAATGGATGGAAAGTCAAATTTTGATGAAGGGGGTGCTTTTCATGATATTGCTTGGGTCATTAAAAAATATGGTATTGTTCCGCTATCTGCCTATGCTGGTTTAAACTATGGATCAGATAGACACAATCATGCTGAAATGGCAGCTGTTTTAAAAGGAGCCATGAAAGGCGTATTAAAAAGAGTGCAAGAATTAAGAGATGGTGAGATGTTGTCATCTGCTTGGAGCAATGCCATTGAAGGTATTCTAAACGCTTACTTAGGAACTGTACCTCATAATGTTAAAGATTTTGAATTTGAAGTTGATGGGAAAAAATATACCCCCTATTCTTACCGTAAGCACGTTGGTTTAAATATGGACGACTACATTGGTATAACCTCATTTTCCAATCATCCGTTTTACGAAAAATGCCACTTAGCTATACCTGATAACTGGAACTGGGGATATTCATACAATGTACCATTAGACGATTTTTGGAATATTGCTGAGGAAGCGCTAAAAGCGGGATATACATTTGCTTGGGGGGCTGACGTTAGTGAGGATTACTTTAATTACAGAGCTGGATTGGCTATTGTTCCTGAAGATAAATCTACCATTTTTGTAAGTGGAAAAAACAACAAAAACTTTTCAGATGGAGGTTCAGACAAAGAAGCGTCTTGTTTTGAGAAACCTGTTGATGAGGAAAAAATAACTCAAGAGTTAAGACAAAAAGCGTATGATGGTAAACAAACCACAGATGACCATGGTATGCATGCTGTAGGACTTTATAAAGATCAAAGTGGTACCAAATATTTACTAATTAAAAATTCTTGGGGTACATCTAACCATTGCGATGGGTATTTTTTTGCTTCAGAAGCTTATTTTAAATATAAATCAATCAATATTTATTTACACAAAGATGCACTAAACAAAGACATTAAAAAGAAATTGAATATTCAATAAAACTTTTAAAAAGTCACTTCTAAACACCTTACAGGTTGAATCTTGTAAGGTGTTTTTTTGTAGAACCTTAAATCCGCAAGTATTTTCTACTGCAAAGCCAATCTGCATACTATTATTGGGAATAC
>DQTE01000260.1 GCA_015662905.1 Crocinitomix sp.
GCAAGTTTTTCTTTACCTACACTACGTAACTTATCATATATCCATTGTTTATTCTCTGATTTATGCCAAAAGAAAAAACGGTGCTGGTCTTGTTTTTCTTTTTTAGTTTTAGGCACAAAAGTTGGCTTTAAAGTGTAAGGGTGAACACCTGCATAATAAATCACTGTAGCAACAGTCATTGGTGTTGGTGTAAAATCATTTACTTGTTCTAACTGAAACCCCATATCTTTAGTTTCGGCAGCTAAGTTTGCCATATCCTCTTCTTTACATCCAGGGTGAGATGAAATAAAATATGGAATTAACGGTTGTTTTAAACCATGTTTTGCTTGAATTTTATCGTATTTTTCTTTAAATTTATGAAAATATTTAAAAGACGGTTTACGCATAATTTTTAAAGTATCATCAGCCGTATGTTCTGGGGCAACTTTTAAACGACCAGATACGTGTCTCGTAATCACCTCTTCTAAATACTCATCTGCTGAATTTTCATCTAAATTTTTATTGTATTCTTTAACTAACAAATCATACCTTATGCCAGAGCCTATAAATGCTTTTTTAACTTTTGGATTCTTATCTACCTTTTTATAAATATTTGTAAGAGGCTGGTGAGATGTGTTTAGATTACTACACACTACAGGATGGATACAAGAAGGGGCTTGACATTTATCGCATATATCTAAATCATACCCTTGCATTTTATACATATTTGCCGAAGGTCCACCCAAATCGGAAATATAACCTTTAAACTCTGGATGGTTAACCACCTCATCAACTTCTTTTAAAATTGACTTTTCACTTCTACTTGCTATAAATTTACCCTGATGTGCAGATATGGTACAAAAACTACAGCCACCAAAACATCCTCTGTGCATATTGATAGAAAACTTAATCATATCATAGGCAGGAATAGCTCCACGTTTTTTGTACTTAGGGTGAGGTAATCTTGTATATGGCAAATCAAAAGACCTATCTATTTGCGCTTGGGTCATTGTAGGAAAAGGTGGGTTAATAATTAAAGTTTTTTTACCTATTTTCTGTAATATTCTTCTGGCATTAGTTTTATTCGATTCAACTTCAACAATTTTAAAATTAGCAGCATATTTTATAGGGTCTTTTAAACAATCCTGATGAGCGTTTAATTCAACATCTACCCATTTTTTGTTTTTGGGTAATGGTTCATCTTCGTCAATTAATACCACGGTTTGCTTAATGGTTTTTAAAGATTCAAAAGGAACACCTTTTTTAAGTAAGGTTAAAATTTCTCTTAAAGGCATTTCACCCATTCCATACACTAACATATCGGCACCACTTGTTTCTAAAATAGAAGCGTCTAATTTGTCAGACCAATAGTCGTAATGAGTTACACGTCTTAAACTAGCCTCAATTCCACCAATAACTACGGGTATGTCAGGATATAATTGCTTTAATATTTTAGTGTAGGTAACTACCGCGTAATCGGGTCTAAAACCTGCCTCACCCCCAGGGGTATAGCTATCAGTTGACCGTTTTCTTTTAGAGGCGGTATAATGATTAACCATAGAATCCATACAGCCTGAGGTTACTCCAAAAAACAATTTAGGTTTGCCAAATTTTTTAAAATCTCTTAAATCATCTTTCCAGCTAGGTTGAGGAATAATACCTATTCTAAATCCCTCACTTTCAATAATTCTACCAATAACTGCAGGTCCAAAACTAGGATGATCTACATAAGCATCACCAGAAACCAATATCACGTCCAACTCCTCCCAACCGTGTTTTTCTAATTCTTTTTTGGTAATAGGAAGCCAATCTGTTATTGGACGTTTATGGTTTTGCATCATAAAAAATTTTAATCTATTCGTTTTTAAAATCTGTTCTATATGGCGTATAAGGTACGCCCTTAGCATTTAATTGTGCTTCTATGACTTCAATTTTGTTTGAAATTTCTATTACTTTTAATTTAATCTCACTGTATTCCTCCTTTGCTGACTCATATTGTTCTATATGTGTAGTGGTTGGATCAGAGGTTGAATACCATGTTTGATAAACAATGGTTTCCAATCTTCCAACTGCACCCGGATTAGTTTCTACATCTCTTTTACTTAAATGAGATTCACCATACATTAGGTATTTAACCGTAACTAGTAAAGATTGAATTTCTTTGATTTGTTTAAGTAATTCTAAGTTTGCATTTGGATAATTAATAATAGCCGTTTTAATGTATTTTAGTTTTTTATCTAACTCTTCTACCTGAGTACTTTTACCGAGTAGTAATCTGCGTAATTCTGCCAGTTCTTTTTTAAATTTAATGTTAGCTGTGGTTTGACGATCTAAAGAAGAATTTTCAAGTGCTTTTATAGTAAACATTTGCACATTACCTTGCGGTTTGATATTGCCATTTTGACCTAAATACATTTGAACGGTATATTTACCGGGTAATGCTAGAGGTCCTTCATCTGGAATTGAATATCTTCCAACCTCTCCTATATGTAATTTAATTTGGGTGGTTGTTGGATATCTTAAATTCCAATTTACGCTATTTAAACCTTTACTTGCAGATGTTTTTATACGTCTAACTTCATTACCACTTTCGTCTTTAATGATAAATAATAAAAAAGGGGGTTCCTCATTATCTTCTACAAAAAATTGGTCATTGGTTGGGTAGATAATGTCTTTTCCGTTTTTAATATCTTTTTTCTCCTTGTCTTGACGAATTTCTTTTTGCGTTTTAGGCACGTCTTTTAAATAGTATCTAAACAATACACCATAAGGTGGGTTTTTACCCAAATAGAAGCCTTCTCCTTGGTGCCCTCTTCCTCTCAGTCCTAAGGGGTTGGTTTCAATATATTGTAACCCTGTTTTAACATCAAAAATATAAGCATCATCTTTTAAATGTTTGTCAAGTGTTCTTAAAATAGAATAATCATCTAACACATAAAATCCTCTGCCAAAAGTAGCCAAAACAAGGTCGTTTTCGCGTTTTTGAATGGCAATATCTCTAACTGCAATAGTGGGTAGTCCAGATTTTAACTGAATCCAATTTTGACCGCCATCAATGGTAAAAAACACACCAAATTCTGTGCCTGCAAACAACAAATTAGGGTTGACATGGTCTTCTGCAATAGCATAAACACTTCCTCGTTCAGGTAAATTTCCACTTATTGATTTCCACGAGTTCCCTTTGTCAGTTGATTTCATAATATAAGGTTTAAAATCACCTCTTTTGTGGTTGTTAAATACAGCATACACCACATTTTCGTTGTGTTGAGATGCAAGTAACATATTTACATAAGTCATATCAGGAATACTGTTGAAGGTAGATTTTTTTGACCAATTATTACCTCCGTCTGTAGTGATTTGAATTAAACCGTCATCAGTACCAGCGTACAATAAATTTTGGTTTATAGGCGATTCGGCAAAAGCCACAATATTGCCATAAATAGTGGTTGATTTATTCTTCATTACAACTTCTGGACGTTGTATTTCTCCCATCACTTTTAATTGGTTTCTATCTAATTGCCGCGTTAAATCATTTGATATGGTTTGCCAAGTATTTCCTCTATCATCAGATTTAAAAACTTTATTGGCACAAAAATAAAGTCTTTTATGATTGTGGGCAGAAATAACCAATGGCGCGTCCCAATTCCAACGGTAAGGTGCTTCTCCTTTTTTTGGTTGGGGTTGGATTCCAATTTTTTCACCTGATTGTTTATCATATCTCACTAACCATCCGTACTGTGCTTGAGCATAAACAATATTTGGGTTTGTTGGATCAACTTGACTTTCAAAACCATCTCCACCATTGGTAATATACCAATCAGAATTTAATATCCCTGCATTATTTAAAGTTCTTGATGGCCCACCAACAGAGTTGTTATCTTGTGTACCACCATACACATTATAAAAAGGATAGTCATTATCTACCGTTACTTTGTAAAACTGAACGAGGGGCAAATAAGGATACCATCTCCAATTTTTGGCGTGGTCCCAAGTTTCGTAAAGCCCGCCGTCACAACCAATAAGCCAATGATTAGTGTTTTTAGGGTTTATCCATATACAGTGATTGTCAACGTGTTTAGATTTTTCACCTGTTCTTTTCCATGTTTTTCCACCATCTTTTGTATGATGTAACCAAGTATTCATACTAAACACCTTGTTAACATCAATGGGGTCACAATAAATTTCTTGATAATAATTACCTGACGTTTTATACTTAGACATTTTTTCCCAACTTTCTCCCTTATTAGTAGAACGAAAAAAACCTCCTTTGTCCTCCTCTGCTTCAATAATTGCATAAATATAGTTAGTATTAGCCGGTGAAATAGCCAAACCAACTCGTCCCATTTTTTCGGTAGGTAAGCCCGATTTTAGTTCTTTCCATGTTTTTCCAGCATCAGTAGATTTATAAATGGCTGATTCTTTTCCTCCTCCAATATAAGTAAAAACGTGTCGTCTTCGTTGATGTGCAGAACAATATAAAATATTAGCGTCTGTTGGATCCATTACTAAATCTGCTATCCCCGTTTGATTGGACACAAAAAATATACGTTCCCAAGTTTTTCCACCGTCAGTTGTTTTGTAAACTCCTCTTTCTCCACCATCACTCCACAAAGGACCGTAAGCAGCCACAAACACCTCATTAGAATTATTAGGATTAACAATTATTTTTGAAATATGCTCAGATTGTTTTAAACCAACATTTTTCCAACTTTTACCACCATCTGTTGATTTATAAATACCATCTCCATAAGCTACCGACCGTTGGTTATTATTTTCTCCAGTTCCAACCCATAACACATTGCTATTATTTGGGTCAATGGTTATACAACCTATTGAGTACGAACCATAAGTGTCAAAAATAGGGGTAAATGTATTTCCGTGATTTGTTGTTTTCCAGACACCTCCTGAGGCAACTGCCAAATAAAATTCATCTGTATTGTTAGGATTTACCGCCAAATCAGCTATTCTACCTGAAATTAGTGCCGGCCCTATACTTCTAAAAGAAAGAGAAGACACCAAGGTTGAGTTTAACTCATTATTTGTTTCTAATTTTTTATCTTTTTTTTGCGAAAGTGCTGTTATACTCAATATTAAAAACACACTAAAAATAATTGATTTCATATTCTGTTATTATGATTAATAAATGCTAAAATTAGTGTTTTTTATACAGATATAAAATTAAAAAGCAAACCAATTTGGTTTGCTTTTTAAAAAAGAGTTGATAATATTATTTGTTATTGTTTTAGCACTTTAAGAACAGTTGTTTTGTCTCCGCTACTAATTTTAACTAAATATAATCCGTTATCGCTATCAATGTTAAAACTTAACAATTGTTCGTCGTTTAATTTTTGATAAAACACAGTTTGACCTAAAGTGTTGGTAACCGTAATTTCAACTTCTTTGTAATAAGCCCCTAAATCTATATTTACAGCACCTGTTGTTGGGTTTGGAAAAGCATATAAACCTGAGTCAAACAACTGATTTTCGTTAATTGTAGCTGGGTCAGTATTTCTGTATAATTTAGTAATAGGTGCTGATGACGAATAACCACTAACAATTACATCTTGATAATTGTTACCATCTATATCTAACAACAGTACAGTACCACCAGATACAGCGTCAAAAGGTGTATTAATAACTTCAGAAAATCCTCCAGAACCGTCATTTTCATAAAGTTTAGTAATATTAACAAAAGAGCTATTTTGTCCTGAGATTAAAACATCTTGGTCGCCATCATTATCCACATCTGCAAAGTCAATTGATCCCGACCCTACCACTTCAAAAGGTGTTCCAGTCACTAAATTATACGTGCCAACGTTATTATTATCATTGATATATAGTTCTGTTACTGGTTGA
>DQTE01000263.1 GCA_015662905.1 Crocinitomix sp.
ATTTTTAAAAATCAAAATTATTAATTGTTTTTTTGAGGGCACTTAGCTGAATTAGATAAGTACGAGTTTTTTATGTGTTGGTATAAGTTGTCTTATTTTCAATATTTAATTCTTGCTTTCTGAAAAATTACATAACCAACCCCTGCCAAAAACACCACACACCAATAAAAAACAACCATTCTCTACAATTAAACCGTAAAAAAACGCCCCTGCTTTATTAACATTTTTTCAACAACACCCACTTTTTACCACTTTACATAAAAACACTAAAAATCCAATAAATAAAGCTATTCTGTAACCTTTAAACTTAATTTTCGTTATGTGTTTGCAACAAAAGTTATTAACAAAGCGAAATTTGTGGTAAAAAGTGGGTGATAAATAAATATCTTTACACCTTAAATCGTAAAATTGATAAGCAAAATATGGCGGGGTTAGTCGGAGAATATGAATGTAAACTTGATTCAAAAGGAAGATTTCTTTTTCCTTCTGGATTAAGAAAACAATTATCCCCAGAGGCTAACGAAGTGTTTATGATGAATAAAGGGTTTGAAAACTGCTTAACACTCTACCCTATGAACGAATGGGAAAAGGTATCGGGCAGATTATCAAAACTTAATTTGTTTAAACCTAAAAACCGAATGTTTTACCGATTGTTTCATCAAGGCGCTAAACAGCTTTCACTTGACAAGGCAGGAAGAATTTTGATTCCAACTGACTTAATGAAACGGGTTGGATTAAAACGCGAAATCATATTAACAGCTTACAATGATAGGATTGAAGTATGGAGTAAAGACGAGTATTTAGAACTAATGGAGGGGAATATGGCGAATTTTGCAGATTTAGCTGATGAGGTGATGGGAGAAATCCCTGACACTGATGCTGAATAACGATTATCACATACCAGTGTTATTTCAAGAGTCTATTGATGCAATGCAATTAGACAAGGGAAACGTTTTTGTTGATGTTACCTATGGTGGCGGTGGACACTCTAAAGAAATTTTAAAACGCATAAGTAAAGATGCTACACTCATAGCTTTTGACCAAGATGATGACGCTTTAAATAATGTGGTAAATGATGAAAGGCTAATTTTTGTTAATGCAAATTTTAGGTTTTTAAAAAACTTTCTAAAATATTACCAACTTGAAAATGTAGATGCAATTTTGGCAGACCTTGGTGTCTCTTCTCATCAATTTGATGAAGCAAATAGAGGATTTTCTATCCGTTCAAATGCACGTTTGGATATGAGAATGAACCAAAATGCAGACTTAGACGCTTACAAAATTGTAAACAAATATTCTGATAAAGAATTGTATAGAGTTTTTAATTCTTATGCAGATTTAAAAAATGTGGGCAAAGTAGTACCAACCATAATAAAGGCAAGAAAAATCAAACCTATTGAAACAACATTTGACTTGGTTGATTTGCTTAAAAACTTAGTTAAAGGAAAAAAACAAAACCAATTTTTAGCACAGGTTTTTCAAGCCATACGAATAGAGGTAAATGATGAAATGGGAGCGTTGGAAGATATGTTATTGCAAGCAGAAGAAGTACTAAACCCAGGAGGCAGATTGGTGGTTATTTCTTACCATTCTATAGAGGATAGATTGGTGAAAAACTTTATTAAAACAGGCACTTTTGACGGCAAAGTAGAATCTGACATTTATGGAAACATTAATGCACCTTTAAAAGCTGTTAACAGAAAACCAATAGTGCCTACTGATGATGAAAATATTAAAAATACACGTGCAAGAAGTGCAAAAATGAGAATAGCAATTAAAAATGGCTGATAACATATTAGTAGAACATATTGAAATTGAAAAAGAGGTAAAAAAAACAAAGCCTAAAAAGAAATCTACTACGGCGTTTAAAAAAATTTTAAATGGTGAGTTTTTATCAAGGGCTGAAATTATAGATAACCTGCCTTTTATTTCTTATGTGGCCTTTTTAATGGTATTACTCATAAGCTGGGGATACTATACCGAATCGGTTGGTAAACAAGAGGCAAAACTTGAAAAAGAGTTGGGGGAATTAAACTCAGAGTTTTTTACACTTGGTAGCGAATACAACCGATTGAGTCGGCAGACACAAGTTGCAGAAAGATTAAAAGAGTCGGGACTAAAAGAAAGTACCGACCCGCCAAAAAAAATAAAAGTAAACACCTACGTATTTGATAAATGACAACAAAAAACAACATAGCGCTTAAAGCTTATTTCCTGTACTTTTTTGTATTGGTATTAATGCTTGTGGTAATGTTTAGAGTAGTTGCCATTCAATATGGTGATGTATTGCCGTCAAACCAAAATAACGATTCTACTTCAACTTCTGTGCTTGCTGAAAAATTAGACTCTATCCCTGCTTTGCGTGGCAGGATATTGTCAGAAGATGGCAGTGTGTTAGTTACCTCAATCCCTCTTTACGACTTGCATATAGATTTAAAAGTAATCAAAGAGGAGGTGTTTTTAGAAGGGATAGATTCTTTAGCTTGGAATTTAAGTCAAGTGTTTCCTGAAAAAACTAAAGCCGAATGGGAAATTGCACTCAGAAAAGCAAGAACGCAAAAAAATCAGTATTTTAAACTTAAAAATAAAGTTAAATATACCGTTTACCAAAAAGTTAAAAACTTCCCTATACTACGCAAAGGAAAGTACAAGGGAGGTTTTATTGTTGAACGTTACAGCAAACAACACAAACCTCACGGAATTTTAGCCGAAAGAACCTTAGGGTATGTACGAGAGGATATTCAACCGGTTGGAATTGAAGGGGCATATAATGAATACTTGGCAGGTGAGAGCGGTACTATCATTAAAAAATATGTTAATGGGTCGTGGAAACCAGTATCTGACTACATAAAAGAACCCGTAAATGGTGCAGATGTCATTACAGCTATAGATATTAATATTCAAGATGTTGCCGAAAATGAACTAATGCGTCAGCTAAAATTTCAAAATGCACGACACGGTACGGTTGTACTAATGGAAGTTGAAACAGGATACATTAAAGCTATAGCCAATTTAACAAGAGGAGAAGACGGAAATTATTATGAATTTTACAACCATGCCGTAGGATTAAAAACCGTACCAGGGTCCACTTTTAAATTGGCAACCTTAATGGCGTTGTTAGAAGATAAAAAAGCAAGCTTAAATCAAATTGTTAATGCTACGGGTGCTTATAATTTTTATGATGTAACCCTTCACGATTCTCGCAAATACGGCTATGGTAAAATTACACTAAAAGAGGCTTTTGAAGTATCCTCAAACATTATTGCTAAAGTGACTTATGAAGCCTATAAAGCAAATCCGCAACAATTTATAGACCGTTTAAAGTCTTTTGGATTAGCTGAACCATTAGGATTGGATTTAAAAGGCGAACCAACACCAACGCTAAACAATGTAGGTGAGGGCAATTGGTCGGGCATTTCTATTCCTTGGATGTCTATAGGGTATGAGGTACAACAAACCCCTTTACAAACTTTGGCCTACTACAATGCCATAGCCAATAACGGAGAGTACTTGCGCCCTTTGTTTGTAAAAGAAATTAGAAAAGATGGTCAAATTATCGAAAAATTTGATAAAGTCGTTTTAAAAGAACAAATCTGCTCAAAAGAAACAGTTAAAGCTCTACAAGCTTGTTTAGAAGGTGTGGTTGAAAATGGTACAGGGCGTAAATTAAAGAGTTCTTACTTTAAAATTGCAGGTAAAACAGGTACGGTAAAATTGTCTAATGGCAACAAAGGCTATTCTGAAAACAGTAAATACCAAGCTTCATTTTGCGGTTATTTTCCAGCCGACAAACCTAAATATTCTTGTATTGTTGTCATTGCAGGACCAACCAAACAAATTTATGGTGCACAAGTTTCGGGTAGTGTATTTAAAGCTATTGCAGACAAAGTTTACGCAAGTTCATTGCAGTACCATCAAAGCCTTAATAAACATAAAAAACCAACTAAAACTTTACCAAAGGTAAAATATGGTAGTAAAATAAACACAACAACAGCACTAAAAACGGTTCAAGTTCCATTTAAAGATAATTCGGCAGATAGCGAGTGGATTGTGGCTTTAAAAAATAATGATAGAATAAAGCTTGAAAAAAGAAAAATTTTAAATAACAAAGTCCCAAATGTATTAGGAATGCCATTAAATGATGCGGTGTATTTGTTAGAAAACGCAGGTCTAAAAGTTAGAGTTGAAGGTACAGGGCAAGTGGTATCACAATCGCAAAAAGGAGGTAATACATTGGTAAAAGGAACATTGATAAAAATTGTTTTAAAATAGTGAGAAACTTACAAGACATATTATACAAAGCAGGAATGACCGAACTGAACGGGTCATTAAACTTAGACGTCAGACAAATCATTTTTGATTCAAGAGAGGTGAAATCAGGTGATGTGTTTGTGGCAGTTAAGGGGTTTTCGGTTGATGGACATCAATTTATTGACAAGGCTATTATGCAAGGGGCTAAAGCTATTATTTGCGAAACCTTACCAAAAAACTTAACTAAAAACGTCACTTATGTTGTGGTTAAAGATTCTGCCTATGCTTTGGGGATAATGTCTTCTAACTTTTACGATAACCCTTCAAAAAATTTAAAGTTAATTGGTATAACAGGAACAAACGGAAAAACCACAACCACTACTCTGTTACATAATTTAGTGACAGATATGGGGTATGTTGCCGGGCTCATTTCAACGGTTGTAAATAAAATCGGTAAAACAGAAATTTCATCTACTCACACCACACCCAACCCAATAGTCCTTAACCAATTATTAAGGAATATGGTTGATGCAGGTTGCGAAATTTGTTTTATGGAAGTAAGCTCTCACGCCATTCATCAAAAAAGAATAACAGGTTTGGAGTTTGACATTGCAGGATTTACAAATATATCTCACGACCACTTAGATTATCATAAAACATTCAAAGAATACATTAATGCAAAAAAAGCCTTTTTCGACCAATTGTCATCTAATGCTATTGCCTTAACAAATATTGATGATAAAAACGGAAGAGTTATGGTACAAAATACCAATGCAACCGTTAAAACCTTTGCCCTAAAAACAATTGCCGACTATAAAGTAAAAATCCTTGAAAATACTTTTCAGGGATTAGTACTAAACATTAACAATCAAGATGTATGGACAAGATTAATAGGTGACTTTAATGCTTATAATTTAGCCTTAGTTTACGCCATAGCTATGGAACTAAATCTTGAAAATATAGAGGTTTTAACCGCCATATCAAAACTAAAATCGGTTGAGGGTAGGTTTCAGTATTTTAAATCTGATAAAAACATTATTGCCATTGTTGACTATGCACACACCCCTGATGCTTTAAAAAATGTGTTAAGCACTATAAATTCTGTAAGAACTAAAAACGAAAAAGTAATAACCGTTGTGGGTTGTGGTGGAGATAGAGATAAAGAAAAACGACCAGTTATGGCAGAAATTTCAGCCTATAATTCAGACCAAACCATATTAACCTCTGACAACCCAAGAACCGAAAACCCAGAACAAATAATTAAAGAAATGCAAGTAGGAATACCTGCCGAACGCTCTGCAAAAGTAATGGCTATTACCAGCCGAACAGAAGCCATAAAAGTAGCTTGTGCACTTGCTAACGAAGGCGATATTTTACTCATTGCAGGAAAAGGTCACGAAAAATATCAAGAAATCAATGGAGAAAAACTTCCCTTTGATGACTTTAAAATTGTTAAACAAACCCTTAAAAATTTATCTAAATAATGTTGTACTATCTTTTTACATATCTTGACGAATTAGGAATGCCAGGAGCAGGTGTGTTTCATTATGTTTCTTTCAGAACTGCAATGGCAATCATCACCTCTTTGCTAATTTCTTTGGTGTTTGGTAAAAGAATCATCAATGTGCTACGCAAAGCCCAAATGGGCGAAACCATAAGAGACCTTGGTCTTGAAGGGCAAATGGAAAAACAAGGCACACCTACAATGGGTGGACTGATAATCATTGCCTCTATTGTTATACCAACACTGTTATTTGCCAAATTAAACAATATTTATGTAGTCATTATGTTGGTGTCAACTGTTATGTTGGGCACTATTGGATTTATTGATGACTATATCAAAGTGTTTAAAAAAAACAAGGAAGGCTTAGCCGGTCGTTTTAAAATTGTAGGACAAATAGCCGTCGGAGTTTTTGTAGGCTCTGTACTATATTTTCATCCAGATGTACAGGTACATAAATCTGTTTCTAAAAATATAACCGTTGAAAATTCAATTGATGTATCTAATAAACATAAACAAGAAAAGGGAGAAAAATGGGTAGAATTAAGAGATATGACCACAACCATTCCTTTTGTCAAAGATAATGAGTTTAATTATACTTGGGTGGCAGGCGAAAAATGGGGGTGGTTAATTTTTATCCCTGTGGTAATTTTCATTGTTGTTGCCATTTCAAATGGTGCAAATATGACTGATGGTTTAGATGGGTTGGCCGCAGGTTCTTCTGCAATTATTGGTTTAGCTCTTGCCATTTTTGCCTATATATCAGGTCACGTACTCTTTGCTGACTACTTGAACATTATGTATATTCCTAACTCATCCGAATTAGTAATTTTTATAGGTGCCTTTGTAGGTGCAACAGTTGGTTTTCTATGGCATAACTCATACCCGGCTTCAGTTTTTATGGGAGACACAGGTAGCCTTGCCATTGGTGGAATTATAGCAGTATTTGCCATTGTAATTAGAAAAGAACTCTTGCTACCTGTTTTATGTGGAATATTTTTAGCCGAAAACTTGTCGGTTATAATGCAAGTAGGGTATTTCAAATACACCAAAAAGAAATATGGTGAAGGCAAACGAATTTTTAAAATGGCGCCTTTACATCATCACTATCAAAAATTAGGTATGCACGAATCTAAAATAGTTGCGAGATTTTGGATTGTAGGTATTCTATTAGCAGTGATAACCATAGTAACATTAAAGTTAAGATAAAACTAAAAAAACGATTAAAACAGTTAACAACATATCAGTTTTAGGCGCAGGCGAAAGCGGTGTAGGCGTAGCTCTTTTAGCTAAAGCTAAAGGAATTAGCGTGTTTGTATCTGATTTTGGGAAAATTAAACAAAGTTTTAAAACAGAGTTAATAAAAAACAATATAGAATTTGAAGAAGGTAAACACTCTGAAAATAAAATTCTAAACACTGATTTGATTGTAAAAAGTCCAGGGATACCAGACAAAGCACCTATTGTACAAAAGGCGCTAAACAAGGAGATAAAAGTTATAAGCGAAATAGAATTTGCAAGTTTTTTTACCAACGCAAAACTAATAGCCATTACAGGTAGTAATGGTAAAACAACTACAACTTTGCTAACGCATCATATTTTAAAAAATGCAGGAATAAATTGTGCCTTAGCAGGTAATATAGGAGAGAGCTTAGCACGACAAGTCATTGAAGATAACGTAGAGGTATATGTGATTGAATTAAGTTCTTTCCAGTTAGATGGAATGTATGAGTTTAAAGCCGATATTGCAATACTACTAAACATTACACCTGACCACCTTGACCGCTACGATTACATTATGCAAAACTACGTAAATTCTAAGTTTAGAATCTTACAAAACCTCACCTCAAATGACCATTTCATTTACAACGCTGATGACCCTATCATTTTAAATGAAATTAAACAGAGAGAAATTAAAGCAAAACTTCTACCATTCTCAATTAACAAAACAGAGAATATGGTAGGCTATATAAACAACAACCAAAAATTAATTATTAACTTAAAACCAGAATTAATTATGTCGATTCACGATTTAGCCTTAAAAGGCAAGCACAACGTGCAAAATTCACTTGCCAGTGGAATAACAAGTAAAATTTTAGAAATTAGAAACGAATCTATTAGAGAAAGCCTTTTAGATTTCAAAAATGTTGAACACCGCTTAGAATTTGTAGCCAAAGTAAACGGAATTGAATTTATCAACGATTCTAAAGCTACCAATGTTAACTCTACTTGGTACGCACTTGAAAGTATGGATAAACAAACTGTTTGGATTGTAGGTGGAGTTGATAAAGGCAACGATTATGACCAATTAAAATCTTTAGTTAAAGAAAAAGTAAAAGCAATTGTTTGTTTGGGTGAAAACAACGAAAAAATAAAAGAAGCTTTTGCTGATGTAGTTGATGAAATTGTAGAAACCAACACCGCTTTTAAAGCTGTTGAACAAAGTTACAGAATTGCTAAAAAAGATGAAACAGTATTGTTATCACCTGCTTGTGCCTCTTTTGACTTATTTGAAAGTTATGAAGACAGAGGTAAACAATTCAAAAATGCTGTTCGTAACTTATAATTAATTTAAAAACGTAAAATCGTATAGCATCACAATGGATAGGCTATTCAAATACCTTAAAGGAGATACCACAATATGGGTAATTGCTATAATTTTGGGAATTATATCGGTGGTGTCTGTGTTTAGCTTTATTCCAATTTTGGTAAAGGTCAAAGGACTGAGTTATTCTTACTTGTTTTTTAAACATACCATTTTATTACTAATGGGGTTTGGAATTATGTATGTTGTTCATAAAATACCCATTAAGATATTTTCTCGCTTATCAAAAGTGTTGTTCTACTTAGCCATTATTTTACTGGTTTTAACAATGTTAGTAGGACAAAGCGTTAACGGTGCAGAAAGATGGTTAAAAATTCCGTTAGTTCCTTTTTCATTTCAAACGTCAGATTTTGCAAAAATAGCACTCATTATTTACCTCTCTAAACAATTGGTAAAACGCAAAAATCAATTTGGTGATTTTAAAATTATAGTAAGGTACATTCTACTGCCAATAGCACTGTCAATGTTTTTAATCTTACCTTCTAACTTATCTACTGCTATGTTAATTGGTGCTATCTCTTTTGTGCTGTTAATTCTTGCGGGTTTCCCTTGGAAATGGTTAGGCTTATCCATTAGCGGTGCAGTATTGTTTTTCATTCTATTGTTACAAATTGCAAAATTTGCCCCTAATGTATTGCCAAGGGTTGAAACTTGGAGATTACGTATTGAAAGAATGCAAGATGACAATCCTGACCCAAGAGAACAAATGCAAATTAACAACGCTTTAACTGCTATAAAAAATGGTAAACTCATTGGCAAAGGACCAGGAAACGGTGAACTCAAAAAATATATCCCTGAGGCTTACGCTGATTTTTATTTTGCTGCACTTATTGAAGAGGGGGGCTTAATTGTTGCTTTTTTAATCATTTTTTTATACTTAATCTTGTTTTTTAGAATCATAAAAATAGCGTTAAAATCTAAAGACGAATTTGCAACTTTATTAGCATTGGGCATTGGAGTTGGAATAGTATTTCCCGCTATAATCAATATGATGGTATGTACAAAACTAATACCCGTTACAGGACAAAATATGCCTTTACTAAGTATGGGAGGAACCTCTGCTTGGTTTACCGCTATAGCTTTTGGAATTGTATTGAGTATTAGTAATGAAAACAGCAAATCGCTACAAATAGAATAAATGATGACATTACAGAAAGTAATCATATCGGGTGGAGGAACAGGTGGACACATATTTCCTGCAGTTGCCATTGCAAATAAAATTAAGGAACATAACCCTAATTGCGACATCTTATTTGTAGGGGCGGAAGGCAAAATGGAAATGGAAAAAGTACCCAAAGCTGGCTATAAAATTATAGGACTTCCAATCCGTGGGTTACAAAGACGCTTAACTTTAAAAAATTTGTTAGTTCCCTTTAAACTTTTAGCAAGTTTAAATCAAGCCAAAAAAATTGTTAAAGAGTTTAACCCTCAAATAGCTATTGGCGTAGGTGGCTACGCAAGCGCCGCTACGCTCAGAATGGCTTCAAAAATAAAAATACCTACACTGGTACAAGAACAAAACTCATACCCCGGGATTACTAATAAATGGTTAGCTAAAAAAGCTAAAACAATATGTGTAGCCTATGATAATTTAGAACGTTTTTTTCCAAAAGAAAAGATTGTAAAAACAGGTAATCCTGTAAGAAATGATGTAGTGCAAATCAGTGGTAAAAGAGATAAGGCCTATGAGTTTTTTGGACTGGATAAAACCAAAAAAACAGTACTGGTAGTAGGTGGTAGCTTAGGCGCAGGCACCATTAATGTCAGTTTTAAACAAGGCGTTAAAACATTAATTGATAACAATATTCAAATCATTTGGCAATGTGGAAAAGGATATATTACCCGTTTGTCCAAATTTGTTGACACCCTTAATTCAAAGCATATTTTTTTAAGTGATTTTATCTACAAAATGGATTTGGCCTATGCTGCAGCAGATGTAATTGTGTCACGTGCAGGTGCAATGTCAATATCTGAACTGTGTTTAATCGGTAAGCCTACTATTTTGGTGCCCTCACCTAATGTAAGTGAAGACCACCAAACTAAAAACGCAATGGCATTGGTTAATGAAAAAGCGGCTGTATTGGTAAAAGATATTGAGGCAAATCAAACATTAATAGATACAGTACATTCACTCATACATAACAAAGATTTACAATCAGAATTGTCTAAAAATATTAAAAAACTTGGTATAGCTGATGCCGCAGATAGAATCTATAAAGAAATACTAAAAATAGCAGTAGCACCCAAAACGCAAAATGAAATTTAAAGATATACATACCGTTTATTTTATAGGCATAGGAGGCATAGGGATGTCAGCTATTGCACGTTTTTTCAATAGTCAGGGTAAACAGGTATTAGGTTACGACAAAACAGAAACCACTTTAACACAAGCCTTGCAAAAAGAAGGTGTTGATATTCACTTTACAGATTTGGGCGACACAATGTTAAATCAATTGGATAAGAAAAAAACAGTAGTAATTTACACCCCTGCAATACCAAAAACAAATAAAGAATTAAAGGCATTTATAGATAACGATTACTACCTCATCAAAAGGGCTAAAGCATTAGGAATTATATCTAAGGAAAAAGAAACATTTGCCGTTGCGGGTACTCACGGAAAAACAACCACAAGTTCAATATTAGCCCACGTGTTGTATAATACAAATGCATCCTGCAACGCTTTTATTGGAGGAATAACCACCAATTACAACTCTAATTGTTTAATCAATGAGTTATCTAACAGAGTAGTGGTTGAAGCTGATGAATTTGACCGCTCATTTTTACAATTGTCACCTAAGTACTCAATTATTACAACAATGGATGCTGACCATTTAGATATTTACGGTGACACTAAATCATTAGAACAATCATTTATAGAGTTTGCCGAAAAAACAAATCCAAACGGTCTGTTAATGATAAATGACAACTTAAATTTTACGAGTTATAAAGGTAAAACAAAATACCTAACCTATGGTTTTAACTCAAATGCCAATTGGATAGGACAAAATTTAAAATACCAAAATGGTTATTTATGTTTTGATGTAATTAACAATAAAAACAGATATTCAAACATACAATTTGGTTTACCCGGTAAACATAATGCCGAAAACGCCTTGGCTGTTTTTGGATTACTGATGGAAATAGGGATAGGTGAACAAACAATAAGAACCGCATTTAAAACATACAAAGGCGTAAAAAGACGTTTTGAATACCACATTCGTAGAGATGATTTGGTTATTATTGATGATTATGCACACCACCCTAAAGAATTAACAGCTTTTTTAAACTCTGTAAAAGAAATTTACCCAAACAAAAAAATAACTACTGTTTTTCAACCCCATTTGTTTAGTCGTACCAAAGATTTTATGAATGAATTTGCCCAAGCCTTAACTTTATCAAACAAACTCTATTTATTAGATATTTATCCCGCAAGAGAGTTACCCATAAAAGGAATTACATCAAAAACACTTTTGGATAAAATACATTTAACAAATAAACAAATGTCCTCAAAACAAACCATTGTAACCGATTTACACAAAACCAAACACGATATTATTGTAATTGTTGGAGCAGGAGATATTGACACTACTATTAAACCTATTGTAGAATCTTATGAATAGTTGGTTAAAAAACATATTGTGGCTTTTATTTATAGTGCTTGTATTGGTGGCTATGAGTTTTGCGCAGTCTTCAAAAGAAAAGCAAAAAATGGGATTGCCTTATATTGAAATAGACGTCTTTCAAGACCAAGTTTTTTTGACCAAGGACGATATTTATTACCGCTTAAAAAATAAAGGTTTAATAGGTGAAAATAAAACCTTTGCCGACATAAAATTTAACGAAATAGAAAACTTTTTAAGTCAAATGAGTGAAATAAAGTCGGTAGAGGTTTATGCTAAAACAGGTAATAAATGGGGGATAAAAATTAAGCTAAGACAAGCCATAGCACGCATATTTAATTTAGACGGGACCTCTTGTTATTTAGATAAAGATGGACGATTAATGCCTCTGTCAATCAATTATTCTGCTCACGTTGTTACTGTTAGTGGATACATTAATGAAAATGACTTTACAAAGTCAGTTGAACAAGTAATCAACAATGACAGTTTGAAAACTATTGAAATTTTAGATGATTTATATCAAATTTCAAACTATGTTTGTTTAGATAAGTTCTTAACTTCTCAAATAACGCATATTTATGTAAATGCAAACAAAGAATTTGAGTTGATTCCAAGAGTAGGAAATCAGCGCATTTTATTTGGTAAAGCTGAACATATTGCAGGAAAGTTTAAGAAGTTAAAAGTATTTTATACAGAAGGTATAAATTACACCGGATGGGAGAAATATGATACAATTAATGTGATGTATAAAAACCAAGTGGTTTGCTCAAAAAGATAAATGAATTATGAATAATAACATTTCAACTGAAAAAAAAGAATTGACTTCAAAAATTGTTGTTGGTCTTGACATAGGTACAACAAAAATAGCTTGTTTTGTTGGTAGAAAAACACAACACAATAAAATAGAAATTTTATCAATGGGAAAAGCCGAGAGTGTTGGCGTATCTCGTGGTGTAGTGTCAAACATTGAAAAAACAGTTGATTCTATCAAAAAAGCAATTGAAGAAACACAAAACAGAATTGAGGGCACACTTGAAATCCATCAAATTAATGTGGGTATTGCAGGGCAACATATTGGGAGCTTACAACACAGAGGAATGTTAATGAGGTCATCAATAGATGAAGAAATTTCGCAAGCAGACATTGACAACTTGGTAGAAGATATGTACAAATTGGTAATGCAACCAGGAGAAGAAATCATTCACGTATTGCCACAAGAATACATTGTTGATAACGAGCAAGGTATAAAAGACCCTATAGGTATGGCAGGTATTAGATTAGAAGCCAACTTCCACATCATTACCGGGAATATGGGCGCTGCCAAAAACATCACAAAATGTGTGTCAAAAGCAGGTTTAATTTTAGATGAAATGATTCTTGAACCATTGGCATCATCAGAGGCTGTATTGTCTGAAGAAGAAAAAGAAGCAGGAGTTGTATTGGTAGATATAGGTGGTGGAACAACAGATATTGCTATTTTTCAAGACGGAATTATTCGCCACACCGCAGTTATCCCATTTGGAGGTAATGTAATTACAGAGGATATTAAACAAGGCTGTACCATAATGAAACGCCAAGCCGAATTGTTAAAAATGAAATTTGGTTCTGCTTTGCAATCGGAATGTTTAGATAATGAAGTGGTTTGTGTACCAGGATTAAGAGGAAGGGAACCAAAAGAAATAGCTTTAAAAAACTTAGCGGGAATCATTCAAGCAAGAATGGAAGAAATTATTGAACACGTGCACTACGAAATTAAAAACTCAGGATATGAAAAAAAATTAATTGGTGGTATAGTAGTTACAGGAGGTGGAGCACAATTAAAACACATTACGCAACTGTTTGAATTTATAACAGGAATGGACACGCGTATTGGCTATCCAAATGAACACTTAGCGCCTTCAACAAAAATTGAAAACATTACAAGCCCTATGTATTCAACAGGTATAGGATTAGTAATTAAGGGGTACGAAAAAATAAACGATAATTTTACGACTAAAGAAGACAGTATTAAAAACCACTCAACTAAACGTAAAGGCGGATTTTTTGATAAAATCATTGCCAAAAGTAAAGAATGGTTTGAAGAAGAAGATTAAATAGATATTAAAAATTGATATAAAAAGTATAGATTATGGAATTTGATTTACCAAAAGACCAATCATCAATTATTAAAGTAATTGGTGTTGGAGGCGGAGGCGGAAACGCTGTAACCCACATGTATAACGAAGGGATTAAAGGCGTTGATTTTATTATTTGCAATACAGACCAACAAGCGTTGGATGTAAGTCCAGTACCTAATAAAATTCAATTAGGTGCAAGCCTAACTGAAGGAAGAGGTGCAGGCGCAATTCCTGAAATTGGAAAAAATGCCGCTATTGAAAACATAGACGACATTAAAGAAATTTTAAGTAAAAACACCAAAATGGTATTTATCACTGCCGGAATGGGAGGGGGTACAGGTACAGGTGCAGCACCAGTTATTGCCAAAGTAGCAAAAGAAATGGGAATTTTAACTGTAGGTATAGTAACCATACCTTTTACTTTTGAAGGCAGAAAAAGAAAAACTCAAGCCGAAAAAGGCTTAGAGGAATTAAAAC
Organism: Crocinitomix sp.; assembly: GCA_015662905.1. Taxonomy (GTDB): domain Bacteria; phylum Bacteroidota; class Bacteroidia; order Flavobacteriales_D; family Crocinitomicaceae; genus Putridiphycobacter. Next base: position 14,572 of record DQTE01000263.1, read on the forward strand.
AAAACGTTGACACCATTATTGTTATAAATAACGATAAATTAAGAGAAATGTTTGGGAATTTAACATTAGGAAATGCTTTTGCAAAAGCTGATGATGTTTTAGCCACTGCCGCTAAAGGAATTGCCGAATTAATATCTGTTACTGGTAACATTAATGTAGATTTTAATGATGTAAGTACAGTAATGAGAAATAGCGGTGCTGCCATTATGGGGTCTGCTACTGCTGAGGGAGAAAACAGAGCGCTTGAGGCTACCTCTAACGCTTTAACATCACCACTACTTAACGACAATAACATTGAAGGTGCTACTCATGTGTTACTAAACATTACTCACGGTGGTAATATGTCTATGGATGAAATGACTGAAATTACAGACTATATCCAAGAAGAAGCTGGTTCTACAGCTGAGGTAATCTTTGGTTTAACAGAAGATGAAAATATGGGTGATGCAGTTAACGTAACATTAATTGCCACAGGCTTTCAAACAAATCCTCTTACTGGGTTAGACAAAGAACCTGAAAAAACAGTTCATAAATTAGAAGATACTGAATTAAAAGCTATTGTAACGCCAATTGAATCACCAACTGAGGATAAGCAATGGACAACCCCTATTGAAAATACAGAGGAGAAAACTATTAAGGAAGAAATAGAAGAAGAACCATTTTTAAAAGTAACAGAAGAAACCCCAGCCCAAACAGAAATAAATTGGTCTTTTGACGATAAGATTGAGGATACTAAAGAAGAAGATGTAACTTCAGATGTTAAAAAAGAAAAAGAAATTATCAGACATTATTTAACAGATGATGTTGAAGAAAAAACAGAATTAGAAAACAACGCAACAGTAAAGCCTGTTTTATCACAAGAAGAACAACAAAAAAGAGCCACTGAAAGAATGGAACGTATTCAAGAATACACCCAAAAATTGAAAAACCCTAACGGTTTAAGCGAGTTAGAAAAAGAACCGGCTTATAAAAGACGTGATATCAAGTTTGAAAACACTCAACACTCATCAGAGGATGTTAAAGAAAGTAGATTCACGTTGGGTAAAACAGGTGAAAATGGACAAATCAAAATTGAACTTAAATCTAACAACTCTTTTTTACACGACAACGTTGACTAATCTATAACTTTTTTATTATATCAATTTTAAGACCTTAACCCCAAAGTTAAGGTCTTTTTTACCTTAAATCATTTGCAAATTAATAGCGAAAACACTAAAATTATTATAAACAATACTAATTTTAAATTAAATTAATATATTTGCTAAGTGTCAACAAACAAAAAAACTTGGATATACTGGACCGCTCAATTTATTGGATGGGGACTATTTTACGCATTAATTTTAAGTCTAAACATTGCAACAGGATTAGTTAAAATTACGCCTTCTTTAATTGTTCTAAGTGTTGAATCATTACTTCTAACCATTGGCGCAACACATTTAATAAGATTAATTATTTTAAAGTACCATTGGCTAAAATTAAATATTTGGTCTATTATATGGAAATCATTTATTTTAGCAATAGTATTTGCCTTTACCTATGAATGTGTTGACAGGTTGGTAAGCGTATTAATTCAACCTGATTTTTATTTAGATGAAAAAATAAACGAATATAGTTGGTCTAATTTTTTTGGTAGTGTTTTCTTGTACTCTATCCTATTTACACTTTGGATGAGTTTTTATTATACATATCTTTTTATTGAGAAATCAAGAAATCAAGAAATAAAAAATTTAAAATTTGAAGCCTCTAAAACTGAAATTGAACTTAAAAATTTAAGAGCACAAATTAACCCTCATTTTTTATTTAACTCTTTAAATTCCATAAAAGCACTTATAGAAATTGATAAAGATGAAGCCAAAGAAGCCATCACTAAACTATCTAATTTACTGCGTCAGTCCATAACGTTAAGCAGAAACAAACTAATAAGTATTAAGGAAGAAATGAAAATTGTACAAACGTACATTAATCTTGAGAAAATTAGGTTTGAAGAAAGAATTGAAACAGAAATTGTTATTGATGAACAAATCTTAAATTGTAAAATACCACCGTTAATGATTCAAACCTTAGTTGAAAACGGTATTAAACACGGGGTCTCTAAAGCTTTAAACGGTGGAATTATCAGCATTATTATTAAAGAAGACAAAGGCAAGGTAAAAATTACTATTAAAAACACAGGCAAATTAAACACTTCAAAAAAAGCAACTGGTATTGGTATAAAAAACACAAAAAAAAGGTTAGACATTTTATTTGGAAAAACAGCTAAATTTAAAATTTTTCAGTGTGATGAAATGGTTTGTGTAGAAATTGAATTCAGTTGTAAAACATAAAAAAGGCTTACACAATGCAAGCCTTAATTTAATTATTAATTTAAAATTTAATTTATGTACGGTTCTAATTTGCGCCAATCTGTCCAAACAAAACGGCGTTATCAATCGTAAAGTTTTCTTTCTTACCTGTTATAACATCTATAAGCTCTGCCACTTGAAAAATTGACAAACTTGATTTTTCGCCTTTAATTTTATGAGACTTTAATTTTTTCTTTGCAATTTCAACATATTTCTTATTCATATTTGTAATATTTAAAATATCCATAATTGTTTCTTTTTATAATACTGACCCTATTTACGTAATAGGATAGCATAAGGTTACAATATTTATATTTGTTAACATTATTTTGTGTATTGAAAAAGTTATACTAAAAAATATCTATGAAATTCTCATTGAATAGATAAAATTACTCTGTGCCTATTTAAACATCAGTAAATATGTGAAAAATATAAGGAGTTAAATTGAAAAAAAATGAGAGAGATTGAAGATATCGTGATATTTTTACCTAAAATTTAAACCTACTTTTATTGATAAATTAGCAATAAAATTTTGAAACATAACAAAAATTTTGTAAATTCGTAAATTATTATCTATAATAACAATCCATTATGATGAAATTACTACTTAGTTTTTTAGTACTTTTTGTAACCTCATTTGCTTTTTCAACCCATATCATTGGGGGAGAGGTAACTTACGAACATTTAGGAGGAGCGTCTTATAAAATAACAGTTAATCTATACAGAGACTGTGGTCCAACCAGTGTTGATTTTAATACGACTCAAGTAGTTAGAATAGACCAAGGTAACGGAACTTTTTACATGGACGTAACCTTACCAATGCTGTCAAGAGACACATTAAACCCGCCTTTGGATACTTGTGCAATTGACCCTGGTATTTGTGTTGAGGAAGCCATTTATTCAAAAATTATAAATTTACCTCCTGGTGCTAATGGGTACCACGTTTATTGTCAAATTTGTTGTAGAAATGGAAGTATCTTAAATATACAGAACCCATTAAACATGCTTGAAACGTTCTATACTTATGTACCTGATAACAATATTTATTTAACTAATTCTAGCCCAGTTATCACTAATTTCCCACCTGTTTTTGTGTGTAATCAACAAAACTTAAACTTAGATTTTAGCGCCACTGATGCAGATGGTGACTCCTTAGTTTACTCTTTCTATACACCACATAATGGAGCTTCAGTTTTTTATTATGATGGAATTAGTTATGTACCAGGAACACCACCTAACAACTGGCAAAGTACAAGCGTCACCTGGTTGGCGGGCTATAGTGCAACTTCA
>DQTE01000142.1 GCA_015662905.1 Crocinitomix sp.
AAAATATCAATATAATCCATTTTAGAACATTTTAAAATTTCTAATAATTCTCCTCTATCCAAAGAGTGAGTAGATGAATGCTCTTTTGTTTTTAAAGGTTTAAATGATGATAGAGGGTTCTTTGGATAATTATAATAGTCTATCAAGTAATTAAAGAAAGACTTGATTATATAGGCAATATTGTTAATACTAGAGGGATTTAAAAGATGGCTTTTATTTTCTTCATCAAACTTAGATTTTAAAGCTCTAAATTTATCAAACTTTTTAGAGATTTCTACAAGATGAATATTTCATAATTCATCAAGCTGTTTCAAATTTAAAAACTCAAAAAACTCCTCTAAAACAGTTTTGTATCTTTTTTGAGTTTTTAGAGAATTAAAAGTTGAAGTAAAATCTTTGATGACTTCATTTATATTTTTTTCTAATTTAAAAATTTGATTTTGGATTTGTAAATTATTCATGGGTGTTATTGGGGTTAGTTATTTCCATATGATAATTTTTATTATCATATGGTTTTTTAGTAGGCAAAAAGAAAAGGATTTTTTTAATCCTCTATCATTTTAAAATCTAAATTTTCTATATTAAAATCTTCTGTTATATGTTTTTTCAAAAGATTGTAATTAATATCTGATAATTCATATTTTGATATATCTATATTTTCATCTGAAGCTGATATATTAAATTTTTCTAAGACTTCTTCTATAGAATATTTTTCCTCCCTGTATTCTGCCATAAAAAGACCTATAATGATGTCCTCAAAAAACTCTCCAGTACTTTGATTATTCGTTTTAGAACCATCTGCTAAAAAAGCTTCAAATTGTGGGTGTTCTACTGTAATTTTCATTTTAACCAATTTTCATATTTTAAATTAGGTTCAATCTTTGAAAGTGTTTCAAAGATTTTATCATTACTAACAAGTATTGCATTTTCAGCTATTGCACTTGAAGCAATTAATAAATCTATATCATTCTTTTTTGCATCTTTTTTTGTAATACCGGTATGGTTTTTATAAGCAACTTTTAAATCAGCATAAATTTCCATCTCTTTTAAATCTAATGAAATTACATCAAAATATTTTTGAATAAAGTTCATATTATTGATTATCTCTTGCTTCTGCTTTTCATTATTACTATTTTTTAAACCATAATTAGACTCATATAAAGTCAAAACAGAAACACTTATAATATCTTCATCAGGTAGATTACTTAGTTTCTCTAGTAAATCATAACTTACTTGTTGATTTCTTCCTAAAATGGAAGTAACATTTGTATCAAATATATATTTAGTCATTTATTATTTACTTACTGATAAATCTCTTAATGCAAAACCATTTCTAACTTCATTACTACATTCTTGTAAATAATCAGATGTTGACTCGCTCATAGTTCCTCTAATTTCATTAGCAACTTTTGCCCATTTACCTTTTTTTCTTTTAGATAAATTAGGCATTTTGATATTATCAATAATTTTAACTTGTAAGTTAAATTGACTTGCAACATCTAAAAATTTTTGAATATCACTACCTGTTAATTGTACAGTTGTCATAATTAGCCTTTTTAAAAATATAATATAAGTCTAGTATATCAAAAAATCATAAAAAATCAAATTTGACTTTCTTTTAATCCTTAATATCTTTAACTCTCAAAAACCAAAATAAAAAAGGCAAAAAGTGAACCTATTAAAAGTATTAGAAGAAGAGATAAAAACAAATATAAAAATAATCTGTTTAACTCCCTATGATAGAGATTATGACTTTAAATTTTTATCAATACAAGAATATATTGAGTGTGAGGATTTATCTGATTTATGGACTAAAGGATTTGTAGAAGAATTTGAATACACCTATCAAGGGGAAAATTCACTACTTAATGAACTTGAAGAATATAAATTTAAAGAGCTACTAAAAATATTTATTGAAGAAGATGATATTGAATTTTTTGATTACGAAGAACTAACTAAAACAGTTTTAAAATGGAACAATAATTACAATGATGATGTAGATATTAATTTTCATGTTTATAACTATGATGTTCGTGGTAGTGATGATGAATTTGTATATTATTACAATGAAGAGCAACTAGCACAAGATTTATTTGAGGAATTAACAGGAGAAAATATAGCAGAATTAAACTCTAAATATAACTGCTTAGATGTTTCTATAAAAGCTGATTGCTTCTTTAATGATGGCAATTGGATAGATATGGAATATGACAATTCTCAAAGACTAAAAATTGAGTTTGTTGATAATAATTAGCTCCCAAAGTAGGGGGCTTTTTCTGTTCCTTGAAACTATGACTAAAAAGCAACTTCTCCTACCCTAAGCTCACGCCCTATCGGTTGTGGATTCATCACGTTTTATTCCATTGCATTACATAAACTTTCGCGATGAATTCTAGTTTTTTTCAGTATCAAGTCGTGAAAGTTTTCAGTAGAAAAACATGACTTGACTAAAAGAGAGGTAAAGAAGACTTACATATAAAGAGAATGTACAAACTCTTTTCCACTATCCGGAGCTAATTTTGCATACCTCAAAGTCATATTTATATCTTTGTGATTCATTAATTTCTGAACAGTAAAAATTGGTGTGCCATTTATGGCTAAGTGAGAAGCAAAAGTATGTCTTAAACTATGTATTACAACTCTATTTTGTCTATCATCTTTTTTTAATTTAGTATTGAATAAATTGTTTAAAATGGGTCTTAACTTTTTACTAATATAGGTTTCAATGTTAGTTTCAGCAGTACCAAAAAGAAGAACTAAATCATCTCCTTTTATCTGTCTCAATCTAGGTTTTAAAATAGCTATCATCTCATCACTCAAAAAACTTGTATAGAAAGATTGGTTTTTAAAATCATGTAATAAAATAGTTTGTTTTTCTAAGTTAATATCTTTCTTTTTAATGTTACAAACAGTATGTAATCTTGCTCCTGTATGAAGTGCTAATTTTACAAATAATAAAAGTTGTTGATTATCTTCTATTTTTTTCATAAGCTCATTTATTTCTGTAGTATCTAAATATCTCAACCTTTCATTATTCACTTTTAAAAGTTTAGTTTGCATAACTGGGTTTTCAACTTTGATATATTTATGCTTGATATTGTAATTAAAAATAGTTCCCACAAGCTGTATAATATGATTGACAGTTTGAGGTGCTAAAATTTTTAATTTTTCTCTTTGAATATTTTCTAAATCAGCTATACAAATTTCATTTATTGGCTTATCTCCTAAAAATGGTTTTAGATGATTATTGTATCTTGATAAGTGATTTTTAGAATCTTTATTATGAATTTGAAAATAGGCTAAATATCTTTGTGTGATTGTATCAAAAGTGTCTACTTTTACTTTGGTTTTAATAATTGAGTCAGTATCTCCAAATTTTAATTTATTGATGGCATCATTTCTTTTTTGATGACAAAAAGCTTCTGTTATCCCCTCACTCTTTTTTCCTATGTGGACTCTTTTAAATTTCTCATTCATCTTATATGAGATATAATAACTTTTGTCTTTATTTTTCAAGAGCTTATGTGAGACACCTGTAAATTTTTTTGATTTAATAAATTCACTCATTGTTAATTCCTTTTAAAAAAGTGATACCTATGTGATACCTTATATGAAGAATTCTAGCAAAGTATGAATAAATTTAAGTCGTTAAGAAAACATCAAAACCCCTATTATATAGGCTTTGAAAAGCTATAGAGAAAAATGAAGAGATTTAAAGAAATGGATTTAGAAAGTTGCGGTACCGAAGGTCACAGGTTCGAATCCTGTTGGGTGTACCACTATCTTGATAGACAAATC
>DQTE01000056.1 GCA_015662905.1 Crocinitomix sp.
ACCAATAAAAAAATAAAAAAGACAGTGAGTAATTGGTAGCGCAGGTTTGAGACACGCAAACACCTGTATAAACGCAGACAGGTGGTCAGTATCGAAAAACGATCCTGCCTTTGTCGGCAGACAGGCATTCCCAATAATGGGGTGTAGTTTGGCTTTGTAGTAGAAGATACTTGCGGATTTAAGGTTATAATAAAAACTAACTCTTTAGGTTGAAACGTATGAACTGACAGATATTATTGAATTATCAACTTTTGTGCAACGAGTGTTCCTAACTTAAACTCCTCTTTATAGACTTATTATTATTTGAATTTGTTGCTTCTTAAACAAATTTTTATGTTTATTTTATTCTTATTTTGTCATACTACTTTTAGAGCCTATGAATAAACTGTAAACTAATTACTGTTCGTTTACAATAATTTAATTCTATCACTTTCAATAGAGATTATTTTTTGCTTATATAAATTACCTATAGCTTTTTTAAACGATTTTTTACTCATTCCAAATAGGTGGTTAATTACCTCAGGACTTGATTTATCACCAACCTCTAATTCTCCATTGTTTTGTTTTAATTTTTCTAAAACCGTTTGACTTGCATCATCAATGGCCGCTACATAGCCTTGTTTTTGTAAACTAATGTCTATTTTATCATCTTCGCGTATTAACTTAACATACCCTTTTAACTTTTGACCACGACTTAAGGGTTTAAACACTTCATTTTCATAAACCAACCCCCAGTGTAAGCCATTAACCACCATACGGTAACCTAAGTCTGTTTTAGAATGAACAAACAAATCAACCTCTTCATTATAATCAAATTCAGGAGGCGTATTGTCTAAAAATTGGTCTAATTTGGCAGACGCAACAATTCGTTCGGTTAAATCATCAATGTAAATTTTAACTACAACTTTATCTCCTACTAATAATTCTCGGTGTTGTTCTTTAAATGGTATGAGTAAATCCTTCATTAGTCCCCAATCTACAAAAGCCCCTACTTTAGTGTTAGCAACCACTTCTAATAAAGCAATGTCATCTACCATTGCAAACGGAAAGTCTGTTGTAGCAATTAGTCTATCTTCTGAGTCTAAATATATAAACACATCTACTTCCTCATCAACAACACAGCTTGGGGTAATATATCTTGCAGGTAGTAAAATCTCTCCAAAGTTTTCTCCTCCATCTAAATACATTCCAAAATCTACCTCTTTAACAATTCTAAGTTTGTTAACCTTTCCTATTTTTAACATAATAGCAAAGTTAGTATTTTTACGCTTATTTTATGTTAAACTTAAACCTTAAATTCTTATCACAAAAAAATCCTACTAATTAAAATTAATAGGATTTAATATTTTTTCAAACTAAAAAGTTATATTTTAACCTTTACAGAAAATGTCTAAAATGTTTTTAAGCAAATCTTATTTGAACTCATCTCCAGGTCCTCCGGCAGATTTATAAGCCTTTTTCTTAGGTTTAATTTTTTCTATAAATAAAACATAAAAGTGTTCTCCTTTTTCGTTTGTGATTTCTTCAGAAATACCGTTTTTAATGGTGGGCGCCATTTTTTGTCTGTTTATAACTTTCCCGTCCATCAACTCGTACTCTCCATCCTCATATTGTACAAAAACAGACACAATTCTTCCGTTTTCAACTCTAACTTTACCGTAAACACAATAAGAATGTCCATTTTCTATAAAGCTTATAATGACTTTTCTGTGCATATCATCAGAAACAGTATAAGCTCCTCTTTCCGCAAACACTTTTTTCCACTCTTTAAAACAGCCTTCTTGCGCATAAATGTTAGAAATAAGTATCGAAAAAAATAAAAGTAAAAACGTCTTTTTCATAAAAAATAATTTTGGTTGGTTAATACAATTCGTCAAATATAATAGAACTTTATCAAAAAAAGTAATTTGAACCCGTCATTTTTATTACTTTTGTTAAAAAAATACCATTACATTATGAGCACTAAACAAATAGTAAGCCATTTTTTAGAAGCACAAGATATTTTAACAAAATTCATTAATAATACTGAAAACTTTGAGAAAATTAAAAAAGCAGGTGACACTATAATAGCTTCTATTAAAAAAGGAGGAAAAGTCATTTCTTGTGGTAATGGAGGTTCTATGAGTGATGCTATGCACTTTGCCGAAGAAATGACTGGTAGGTTTAGAGAGAACAGAGGCCCTATACCTGCCATTGCTATTTCTGACCCAGCTCACATTACTTGCATTTCGAATGATTATGGTTACGAATATATTTTTTCGCGGTTTGTTGAAAGTATTGGCACAAAAGGAGACGTTTTGTTAGCTATATCAACTAGTGGAAATTCTCAAAATGTTATAAATGCTGTTGAATCTGCTAAAAACAAAGGAATGTTTGTTATAGGACTGACAGGTAAAACTGGTGGTAAGTTAGCAGATATGGTTGACTTAGAAATTAGAACTCCAATGAGTGATTGGGCTGATAGAGTGCAAGAAATTCACATAAAAATTATACATTCTTTAATCCATTATATTGAGCGTAATTTTTAAATTAGAATTTTATAATTAAAGGACAGAATCATCAAAAGCAAACGGTAGTAAGTGTGCGCATTTGTTTACCACTAAAAAATTAGATGTATTACCAATCATAATAACCTTTATGTTTGTACTTTGAATATTTTCTGCCTCTAATAAAGCTTGCCTGCACATTCCGCAAGGCGTAATAGGCTGTTTTAATTTTCCTGACTGATTTTCAGCATATACAGCTATGGTATTTATTTTTGCTTGAGGGTAATTTGACAAAAAATAACTTAATACATTCCTTTCTGCACAAGTACCAATAGGATATGAAGCGTTTTCAATATTAGTGGCTGTAATAATCTCTTTTTTATTAAACAGTACGCCAGCACTTACATTAAATTTAGAGTAAGGCGCATAGGCATTTTTAGCCTTGGCAATTGTTTCTTTGATTAATAATTGTTCTTCTTCCGAAAAACTAATTAGTGTATCTGTTATATAATATTTTACCTGGTTCAAATATTCTTTCATAAATTCATTTAATCTATTGCTAGGTATATGTTTTTTTTAAAAAAAAGTTACATTTGTAAAAATGATGAAGCTACCTTACAAAGAACAAGAAATTATTCAAACTTTTGAACCTATTACTTTAGCAGAAATGGATAAGGTTCAGCTAATGAATCGTACAGACACTAAATTTGTTATTCAAAGAGTTGCTTTTAACGAATTATTACCAAAATTAAACCCCAATTATAAATCTTTAGAAATTTTAGGAAATCGAATTAATAATTATGAAACCCTATACTATGATTATCCTAATTTTCAATTTTTTTTAGACCATCATAATGGTAGAGGTAATCGTTACAAAGTAAGAATTAGGAATTACGTTGAATCTAACCTTTTTTTCTTAGAAATTAAAAATAAATTTAAAGGGAGAACAGATAAAAAAAGAATTAAAGTCAATGGATTTGAATTAGTGTTATCTGAAAAGTCAAAAGGTTTTATCAATGACGTTATTGGTAAAGAAACACCTATTGTTGCAAAACTATGGAACTCTTTTGGAAGAATTACCTTGGTAAACAAAAACTTGGAAGAACGCCTAACCCTTGATTTAAACTTGACTTTTAGATGGGAAAACCAAACCATTGTTTATGACCACGTAGTTATTGCCGAATTAAAACAAGGTAATGTTAACCGTAACTCTGCATTTTACAAACTGATGAAAGATAACAAAATAAGACCTTACAGTATTAGTAAATATTGTGTAGGTGCCGTATCTTTAAACCCCAATTTAAAATATAACAATTTTAAAGAAAAATTAATATTAATTGATAAACTGAAATAATAAATTATGTTACATTTTACAAGTATTTTAGCGCAAATACAAAACACTGCTAATAACATAACTAACACCAATTTCCTTGGTGTTCAGTTAATGGATGATGATTTTTATAAATTGCTTTTTAGATTCATCTTTAACCTTATTATTATTACCATAGTTATAAGACTTATATATTATGTTAAAACACCAAGAAGAAACTATGTATTTACATTTTATTTAATTTCTATCATATCTTTTGTTATTGTATTTGCATTAAAAAAGCTAGACATTGATACTGGAATGGGCTTAGGGCTTTTTGCCATTTTTGGCATTATCAGATACAGAACCAATCCGCTTAGGGTAAGAGAAATGACGTACTTGTTTATTACCATTGGATTGTCTGTTGTAAACGGATTATCAGGAAAACAAGTGAGCTATGCCGAACTTTTTTTCATAAATTTTGCTGTAGTTTTAATTGTTTATTTATTAGATACCAAACTGCTTATAAATTTGGAATCGTCAAAAATTATAGTGTACGAGAAAATTGAAAATATTAAACCGGAAAACTATGCATTACTTATTGAGGATTTGAAACAAAGAACAGGTATAAAAATTAACCGTGCTGAAGTTGGCAAAGTTGACTTTTTAAAAGACATAGCTGAGGTAAAGATTTTTTATAATTCTGACGAAGAAGATATTAACTTATTAGAAAATGATTAAATATCTACTTTTTATATATTTAGGGGTAAATTTTATTAGTAATGCTCAAGATTTTTATCTAGATAATCAATGGCAAAGCCTTGGACCTAATACAACACCCGGATATTTTAGAAAAATGTCAAGTTTGGGTATTGGACCAACTGAATTTATTAAAGCAACACCTCATCAAAAAGGATTGTTATTAACGGGTTCTATTTCGGGTGGACTTTTTTATTCAACCAATGGTGGAGACTTATGGATTAACGCAGGGTCTG
>DQTE01000134.1 GCA_015662905.1 Crocinitomix sp.
AATATGAGATTAAGAGAAAATAGAATAGATTTAGCAGGTAGATCTTTGATTTTAAACGTAGTAGCTATTATCCTAAACGTTATTGGTGTGTTTTTTATTGCTAAAGGATTTCACGCTTCAGCAGGAGATAGTAGTTTAACTCTAAAATTAATTGGTTTTACCTCTTTAATTGTAAGTTTAAGTATGCTTTTTCTACTAAAAGGAATGTATATGTTTTCTTTTGTTTCAAGAGCATTTGTTGGTGGACTTTTTATTGTTTCAGGTTTGGTAAAAGCTAATGACCCTTGGGGATTTGCTTTTAAATTAGAAGAGTATTTCTCGCCAATGGGGCTAACTTTTGACTATCCATTTTTTAAAATATTTAATGGTTATGAGCTAGAATTGTCAATTTTAATATGTGTGGCGGAAATAGTCTTAGGAGTGGCAGTAATTTTAGGATACAGAATTAAATTAGCATCTTGGGCGTTAATTTTAATGATGCTTGGATTCACGTGGTTGACTTACTACACCTATTCTTGTGTTGATGCCAATGAATTATTAACCTCTTTAGGGCAAGTGGCGGAAAGAGACTGTGTGACGGATTGTGGTTGCTTTGGAGATGCCTTACGGGGCTCTGTTGGCAGATCGCTTACCCCTTACGAAACCTTTTGGAAAGATATTGTTTTATTTTATTTCATATTTATTATTTTTATTAACCAATGGAAAATTAAACCTAACACACAAATTCAAAATTGGGTAATGATACCTTCAGCCTTAATTGTGGTAGTTTTCTTTTCGTGGGTGTTTGGGTGGTATTTTCCTATTTTCTTTTATTTAGTAGCACTTTTAGGTGCCTTTGTTTTTGCTAAAATGAATATAGGAAAGCTAGATTCATCTTGGAAAATAGCTATTTATATAACAGTTATCTCATTCTTATTCAGTATTTATACAACTATGTATCTTCCTGTAAAAGATTATAGAGCTTACGCTGTTGGAAATAATATTTACCAAAAAATGAATGACGGTATAAACCCAGTTGTTGACTATGTGTTTATTTATAAAAATAAACAAACAGGTGAAGAAAAAGAATTTAAAATGGATGAGTTAGACCAATGTAGCGATTCAAATGTTTGGGAATATGTAGATAGAAAAGATAAAATAATTTCAATGGGAAAAGATGCCTCTATATCAGACTTTTTATTAACCCTAGATTATGAAGAATTAACTGATAAAATGAAAACATTCCCAACTGTTGATTCAATCATACAAATGGATTTACCAGCCTATTATGAAGATATTGTTAAAATAAAAATAAACGGACAAGTTTCAGAAATTCCAGCTTATGAATATCAACCTTATTACCTAGACTCTATTGATGGCGGTTTTGATACAACTTATGTAACCAAGCTAGATACTTATTCGAAATTAATGGATGAACAAACACGTTTTAAAGTAGATATAACATCTTATATATTAAGTTTAGATAAAGTCTTATTGATGACTATTAGAGATATTGATAATTATAATGAAGCAGCAATACCAGATTTAATTAAGGTTTATGAGCAAGCAAAAGAAGATGGAGTGCCTTTTTATGTTCTAACACCCGCAACTCAAGAGCAGATTAATGATTTTAAAAATAAACACCAATTCAATGCACCCTATTTAACAATAGATGGAACAGAAATAAAAATAATTGTACGTTCAAACCCAGGCTTGGTTTTATTGAAAAACGCTACTGTTGCGGATAAATGGCCAAGCCGTTCAATACCGGATTATGACTACATCAAACAAAATTATTTGAACAAATAATCAAAAATTACAAAAATGAGAAAAAAAATTATAGCAGGTAACTGGAAAATGAATTTAGATTATAGTGAGTCTAAATCATTAATTCAAAATATCGCAAAAATTGAATCAGACTTTAATGCAAATGCAGAAATAGTAATATTCCCCTCAATGCCCTATTTAAGTGTATTTCACGAATTAACTAAAGACATAGATTGGATAAACATTGGAAGTCAAAATTGCTATTTTGAGAAGAGTGGCGCTTTTACTGGTGAAACATCACCAGTTCAATTAAAATCGTTAGGCATAAAATATTGTCTGGTAGGACATTCGGAAAGAAGAGATTATTTTAGTGAAGATAATGTTGTATTAGCCAAAAAAATTAAAGCACTGTTAGAAGAAGGAATAACGCCTATTTTTTGTTGCGGAGAACAATTGCAAGTTAGAGAAGCGAATGTTTACAAAGAGTTTATAATGAAACAAGTAGAGGAGAGTTTATTTGATTTATCAGTGCAAGATATAGCAAGAGTTGTTATAGCTTATGAACCTGTTTGGGCAATTGGAACAGGAAAAACCGCTACTGCACAACAAGCTCAAGAAATTCACCAACTTATTAGAAATAGAATAGCAAAAGATTTTGGCGATAAAACGGCAAATGAAATGTCAATTTTGTACGGAGGTAGTATGAAAGCTGAAAATGCTAGAGAATTATTAGCTCAAAAAGATATAGATGGAGGTTTGATTGGTGGAGCATCTTTAAACGCTGATACTTTTGCTCAAATATCAATATCTTATTCCGAATAATGAAAACAATTTGTGTTAAAATAGATTTTAACAATTTACAGCCTTGGAGAGAAATATTACTTTCTGACCTAGCCGTAATTGGTTTTGATAGTTTTGTTGAAACCAAAACAGGTCTTGAGTGTTATATAGCTGAAGATAAATTTTCAAACGATATGCTTTTAACACTAGATAATTATAAAGAACATATCAATGATTATTCAATTGAAACCATTGAAGATAAAAACTGGAACGCAGAATGGGAGGCTAATTTTGATCCAGTTTTTGTAGAAGATAAATTAGCTATTATTGCACCTTTTCATCAAGGAAAATACAACCATCAAATTGTAATTAAAATTCAACCTCAAATGTCTTTTGGTACAGGACATCACCAAACCACTTGGTTGGCATCAAAAAAAATGTTTGAATTAGACTTGAAAAACAAAGATGTTTTAGATATGGGAACAGGCACTGGAGTTTTAGCAATATTAGCTGAAAAATTAGGAGCTAAATATGTTTTTGCGCCAGATATTGATGAATGGTCATACAAAAATGCCATTGAAAACATAGCCATAAACCATTGTATGAACATAGAAGTTGCTTTGGGAGATGACACTTTGTTAAAAGGAAAACAATTTGATGTAATTATAGCAAATATTAACAAAAACATATTGTTTCAACATTTCCCAGCTTATGCAAAGTCACTTAAAAAAGGGGGGATAATGTTAAATAGTGGCTTTTTTATCACAGATAAACAAGATTTAATTGATGAAGCTAAAAAATATGGCTTCATTTTTGAATCAATTGATAGTAAAGATGAATGGGCTTTAATCAAATTTATAAAAAATTAAGAATATGTTAAAAACTGTAATTTTAGTGTTGTTGATGGCATTTAGCACATCTGTGTTTACACAAACCGTGTTTTCAAATAATCCTGAGGAGTTTTTAAAACAAATAGACAAATACTTGTCTTCCGTAAACCGTTCAAAAGCTAAACCTTTTATTGAAGAGTTTGGTCCTGTTTGGCTAACTAAATTTCCTAAGGATTATCAATCCAAAGTAGTATCTACATCTAACCTAATAGTAGCCAAAAGACTACCCGCTTTCCCTGATCTTCATGGTTATTTGTTGTCAACTTATTCTTTTGTAAATACAAATCAACCCAAAGAAAGTTTTGCTTCTTGGCACGCAACCATAGACAAATTATTAAACTCAAAAAAAATTAAAAAGTTTAAGGTATTTATTGAAATGTGTTCGCTTTTTTTTACAGATGGTACAATTTATAGTGGAACAAAACATTTGTGGGGCGTAAGAGGAGGAACCTATAGATTTGAATTTGAAAAAAACAATCCAAAAATATATTTTGATGATGCAACATTTTATTGTTACGTTTATAATAAAACAAAATCAAAAAAAGTATCTAAATATTCTGATTCAACAGTAGTTAGAATGACTAGCGGAAGATATCAACCCTTAATTTTTAAGTGGGAAGGAAAAGGAGGAAAAATTGATTGGGCAAAAGTAGAAATGGATCCAACCAAAAATTACGCTATGATTACTGACTATATGTTGTCTTTAAAATCAACAAAAATTGTGTGTGATAGCGTTGAAGTTTGGACAGACTATTATGACAAACCTTTACAAGGTTCATTTGTTGATATTGCAAAAAATTACAATAGAGAGGTAGATAAAATTTATCCACAATTTATATCTTTTAGTAAAAAAATAGAAAAAAAGAATATCCTCCCTAATGTTGATTACGTTGGTGGTTTTGCCATTGAAGGTAATAGTTTTACAGGTGTAGGATACGGCACTGAACTAGCCACCCTTATCTTTTATAAAGATGGAAAAACCTTTGTAAAGGCAAGCTCAAAACGCTTTAAAATTAATGCTAAAGGGGCTAATGCCATTGATACAAGAATAGTTTTGTATTTAAGTGAGAGTGATTCTATATTTCATCCTGGGGCAATTTTTAAATACGATACAGAAAAAATGGAGCTAAGTAGATCTAAAGATGGATTAGCGCAAGCACCATTTTCAAATTCATTCCATCAATTAGATATGTATGTCGAAAAAATTATTTGGACAAACAATGACAATAATCTTGATTTTACTTGGAATTACGGAGCATCAAAAAAAGTAGCGCGTTTTGAATCTAAAAATTACTTTAATGATAAACTTTATACCAAATTACAAGGAATGAGTCAAATGCACCCTTTAGTGGCGGTGTATAAATATTATTATAAATACGATAAACAAACCTATCCAATTAGTGAAGCCGCTTCATATATGGGCATAACTAACCAACAAGCTATTCCAATATTACTAGACTTGGCAAATCTCGGCTTTATAACGTATAACAAATCAAACCAAACAATAACAATTCTACCTAAAACAAAAAAATATATTGATGCTAAATCAGGAAAAAGTGATTATGACGATATTGTTTTTGTTTCAGATTTTACACCATTAAAAAAACAGAATGAAGTAAGACAAGATGGTTCGCCAGATAAGCAAGCAATTGCGTATAACAAACGTGTAGTAGAGTTAAATAAAAGAAAACTAACCAAATCAAGTTTTGGCACCTTGAACTTAAAATCATTAGACCTAAAATTAAATGAAATCAGTTATGTGGAGTTATCAGTATTGCAAAGAGTTATTGTATTTCCAAAAGATGGTGAATTGGTGATGAAAAAAAATAGAGACTTTTTGTTCGCAGGGGCAGTGAGTGCAGGCAAGTTAGAATCTTACCCCAGAGATGCTACTTTTGACTATGAAAATTTTAAAATACATTTGCTAGAGGTGGATGAAACACTTTTAAGAGTAAAACCAATATATGGAGGATACAACAAATTGGTACCTATGGTATCTCACATTAGAAAATTAAAAGGAGAAATTTTAATTGACGATCCTAATAATAGATCGGGTAACAATAAAAAGATAACAGATTACCCTAAATTAGTGACTAAAAAACCTTCTTATGTATTTTACAATCATAAAGCCATTTATAATGGAACTTATGACAGTACCACTTTTTACTTTAAATTAGATCCCTTTGAATTTGATAGTTTAGATAATTATGACGAGCATAGTGTTGCTTTTAGTGGTGAACTGAGGTCTTCTGGTATTTTCCCTGTCTTTAAAGAGAAACTTAGAATACAAGAAGACTATTCATTTGGCTTTAAAACAAAAGCACCACAAGGGGGATATAATTTTTATGGAGATGATGCTAAATATAACAATGACATTCGTTTAAGCAATCAAGGTTTGAGAGGTTCAGGTGAAATTAACTTTTTAACATCTCACACGGTAAGTAAAGATTTTATTTTCTTTGCTGATTCAACAATGGGTATTTCAGAATTTACCAACAAAGGGCAAACCAAATCTGACGGTTTAGAGGTGCCAGATGTTGTTGGAAGTGGTGTAATGGTTACTTATTTACCTAAACAAGATATTTTAAAAACTGCATCAACTAAAAAATCGCCTATATATTTATTTGATAAACAAGTAATAATGTCGGGTGAAACTCAATTAACTAAAAATGGAATGACAGGCTGGGGTAATATGTTTTTTGAAAAAGCAAAGCTATCCTCTCGTAAATTTGAGTATAAACGTTGGATAATTGATGCTGATACAGCCAATTTTGATTTGGCAGATATAGATGGTGAAAAATCTACAGATCAAATTACTTTTGCCACAAATAACGTTAATGCACACGTAGATTTAGAGGGGAGAAAAGGAGAGTTTAAATCCAATGATGGAACTTCTAAAGTTGAATTCCCTGTCAATCAATATTTTTGTTACATGGATCAATTTACTTGGTTAATGGATTCTGATGAAATGGATATGTCCTCTTCAGGTAAAGATTTGAATATAGACTCAGAACTAGATTTAGCTGGACCAAACTTCTTTTCTGTACACCCAGATCAAGATTCTCTTAGATTTAGAGCACCAAAAGCTACTTTTAGTTTAAAAAATAAAGTCATTACTTGTAGTAAAATAGAGTTTATTGATGTGGCAGATGCAAGAATTTCACCTAGTGACCAACAAATTATTGTCCGTAAAAAAGCAAAAATGGATCCTTTTGAAGATGCAACGATTGTGGCTAATTTCGTAACCAAATATCACACAATTACAAATGCTCATGTTGAAATTTCTGCAAGAAGAAAATATTTGGCCAACGGTAATTATGTGTACATTGATGCAAAAAAAAATGAGTATAAAATTAAGTTTTCTGAAATAAGACCAGACACCACCGACCAAACCATTGCTATGGGAGAAATATCAATGGACGAAAACTTTAAACTTAGCCCTCAATTTGATTTTTATGGTGATGTGTTTTTACAAGCGTCAGAACCATTTTTAACCTTTGATGGGGCTACCAGAATTAACCACGAATGTGATCAATTTGCTAAAAATTGGATGAAATTTAAAACAGAAATAGACCCTGAAAATATTCAAATTCCAGTTAATAACGAAATGAAAGATTTAGACGGAAATCCTATCGCTGTTGGAATTGTTCTTAGAAACACATCAGATTATGACAGTTTAGGTATATATCCTGCTTTCTTATCAGCCCTTGATAATCCTGATGATAAAATATTATTTACATCATCAGGTGTATTAACTTATAATGAGACTGCTTCTGAATTTAGAATTGCTTCCAAAGATAAACTTGTCAACAGAGCCGAAAAAGGAAACTACATTAGTTTACACACTAAAAGTTGTTCTATGAATGGAGATGGTAGAATTGACCTACAAATAGATTTACCTGACGTTACATTTAAACCAGTAGGTACTGTTAATTACAATATGCAAACTGGTATTACGACTATGAACGTTTCTGGAGCATTAGATTTTTTCTATGATGAAAAAGCTGTAAAAATGATGGGAGAACATATCCTTAACACAGAGGAATTATTAGGAATAGACTTTAATACAAATACACTTGAACAAGCAATAAAAGAAGATGTTAATGAAGCTATGGCTGAAAACATAAAGTCAGATTACTTAGTAAAAGGTGAAGTTAAAAAAGTGCCTAAAGAAATGCAAAAACCAATTTATTTTACCAATTTACGTTTAAAATGGGATAATAGAAGTAAAGCATTTTTATCAAGTAATATTACAGGTATTGTTAACCTTTACGATATGCCAATATTTAAAGATTTTACAGTACGTTTAGCTATCCAATATTCAGTTAAAGATGAAAAACACAAAGGAAGGGGAGATAAATTATCTTTTATGGTTGATTTGCCAGGCGCAAAAATGTATTACTACCATTTTGAAAGAATTGCCAAGGATACCAAATTACAAGTGTTCACCTCAAACAAGGCATTACGTGATTATTTATTAGAACTAAAAGAAGACAAAAGAAAACAGAAAAAATTATATTACGAATTTTCTAATAAATCTATTTATATAGCTCAATTTAAAAGTTTGTTTGGCGAATAGAATAAGTGAAAATGTACTTTAATTAACTTACAAAATTGAAAAGCTAAATAAAACTAAACTTTTTTTGAACTTTTACACCTACAATCCGTATCAGATTAAGATTTGTTATATCCAAAGAAGATTTTTGGATGTATAACGTGTTATAAAAATTTATAAAACAATTGAGTAAGAGTGTAGCACATATATGGTTAATGTTGATAATTCTTTTGGGATTTGGTAATAGCTATGCACAAACTCTAGATGAAATTAAAAAAGAATCTGATAAGTATTTTGAAAATGAAGAATTTTTAAAAGCCAAAAAAGGGTTTGTAAAATTAGTGTCATCTCAAGATTATAAATTAGACCCTGATGTTTTGTTTAAATTTGGAACGTGTCTAATTTATTCAAAAGGAGATGAGAAAGCTAAAGCCATAGCCTACCTTAATCAAGCGATTAAAAATCCCACAGTTGACCATAGGGCTTATTATTATTTAGGTAAAGCCTATCATTTGAATTATCAATTTGATTTGGCATTAAAACACTACAATAAATTCAAACAAATGGCTACAACCGCCGAGCTAAAAAAAATCAATGTAGATGCCGATATAAAAGCCTGTAAATACGGTAAAAAATTGCTAACTAATGTCACAGATATAATAGTTATTGAAAAAAATGAAATTAAAGCTCAAGATTTTTACGAACTCTATAAGTTAAATGATTTTGGAGGTAACATTATAGTTACAGACCAATTTCAATCAAAATACGACAAAAAAGTAGGGCATAGACCCGTCATCCACTTCCCCCAAAATTCGCCTTACATTTTTTATTCATCTTACGGACAAGATGGTTCAACAGGTTTAGACATTTACGTGCAAAAAAAATTACCTAACGGACAATGGGCATTGCCACAAAAGATTCAAGGAGGTGTAAATACCAACTTAGATGAAAACTATCCATATATGAGTCCTGACGGACAATATTTATACTTCAGTTCTAAAGGGCATAACTCTATGGGAGGATATGATGTATTTAGAAGTAAGTACAATGCTGAGAATAATACATTTAGTGCACCTGAAAATATGGACTTTGCCATTTCATCACCTGATGATGATATTTTTTATGTAGTAGATAGCTTAGATAGAATGGCCTATTTTTCATCTAAGCGTGCAAGCGAACAAGGTAAAATTATGGTGTATAAAGTAAGGGTAGAAAAAATACCTATGCAATTTGCTGTAATTAAAGGCAGTTTTATTGATGAAATAACAAGTTCAAATAAATCTATTGAATTTGTTATTAATGATTTTAATAATGGCGCTGAAATCGGAACCTATAAATCCAAATCTAAAAATGGAGACTTTTTAATTACTTTTCCAAAAAGTGGAAAATATACCTTTACTATGACCGTAAATGGCAGAGATATATCCCACCAAGCTGTTGTTGATATTCCATATTTAAGAGAATTTAGACCATTAAAAATGAGAGTTACCCATTTTAACGACCCCGTTAATGGAGAAACTATAAAAGTAGAACCATTGTTTGATGAGTTATTTGAAAATCCAACAGCTATTTTGGCAGAAGTTTATAAAGAAATGTCCGAATTAAAACCTAATGCAGATAAATTTGATTTAGACTCTTTAGATAAAATGAGAGAAACCGACCAAATTTTTGTAGATGCAGGGCTAGACCCTTATGTATCAAAATCTGATGTTGAAAAAGTAATTGAAGATAGAGTTGATGACTTAGAAAATAGAATTGAAGAAAATAGAGAAAATTCTAATACCGCCTATCATTTAGCAAAAGAAAGTTACCAAAAGGCTGAGAAATTAATTAATGAGGCAGAAGAGCTAATTTCACAAGCTAATAATGAAAATAATTCTGACAAAAAAAATGAGTTGTTTCAACAAGCTTACGTAAAAAAAGAACAAGCAATAAAGTTGAAAAAACAATCTGAAAATTATGTCCAAATTGCTGAAAATATTCAAAAAGAAACGGTTAAACTCAACCAAAATTTAGTCAATTCAAAACAAACATTATTAGAGGTGAAATCAACCCCAGAGGGAGATAGAATAGCCTTAACCAAAGCCGTTGAAAACAATCAAGGATATTTTAAAAATCAAGTCAAAAACGTTGACAATACATCATACATAGAAAAACTTGAAAAAGATGCAAATAAAAACCAAACAGCTTATTCTAAAATTAATGATGAATTAGTACAGTTAAACAGTAAAAAGTCTCAACTCGAAAAAGAAAATAAAAACCTGAAAATTGATTACGAAAATGCCAAAAAGAAAAAAGAAAAGCAACGGTTAGAAAAAATTATCAATTCTAATGAGTCGGAATTAGAATTGATTCAACAAACTATTCAACAAAAAGAAAAACAGTTAAAAGATTTAGATAAAGATACTGACTCAATTGCGCTTATTGCAGCAACTAAAAAAGTGGTTGACCCTGCCTATGACAATATTAATTACACTAAAGATTTAACCAATGACGAAATTGCTACCATTAGAAATAACAGTAAAAATCAAACCATAGAAAGTAAAATCTCAAAAATAGATAAAGTACTAACAGACAATAATTTTAAAGCACACTACGTAAGCTTAACTGGTTTAGACGAGTCAAGAACAGACCTAACGGTAAACGAATGGAAAACAGCTTACGATAATGAAATAAATGCGCAAAAAGAAAAATTAAGTCAAACAATAGACCCAATAGAAAAAGAAAAAATCAAAGGTGAAATAATAAGATTAGAAAAAGCCAAAAATGATAAAATAAAAGGCACAACCATTTCTGAAACTTCTACAACTACAATTAATGAATACGATTTAATAGACGATTATGAACAAAGAAAAAATCAAATTGACAACACTTCAAACGAGAAAACCAAGCGAATTAAACAAAATGAATTAAACAAAGAACTTTTAAATAAAATTGAATACGAAAGAATACAAATTAAAAAGCAATTAGACAACAATCCGGGCGACAAAGCACTGCAAAATAAATTGCAAAACTTAAATACAATGTATGATAGAATATCAAAAAATACAGATGAAAATAATAAATGGTTAAACGGTGAAGTAGTGTCTAACCAAACCACTGTTAATACTCAAAACATCATAGAAAAAGCCTATCCTAACTACGGACAAAAAATTGATGATATTTATACCTCAGATTTGTCCAGTGATGAAAAACAAAAGCAAATCAATCAATTAAATACTACGGTACTTAATAATGTAGAAGAAAAAATACAAGAAACAAAAGCCATATTAGAAAATGACCCTAACAATCAACAAGCCAAAGATGAATTAGAGCAATATCAAAACATAAAAAACAAAATACAAAATAATCCAAATCAAGCAGTAGTAGAACCAAACACCATTGAGAATATGGCTGAGGTAACTTCAAAAGTAACAAAAGACGAAATTTTGACAAATTATACCACAAACATTGAAAAAATAAACAACTCAAATTTATCTGACCTTGATAAGGCAAAAGAAAAACAAGAGTTGAATAAAATTTTGCTTAAAAAAATAAACAAACAAATTCAAGAGATTGAAAGAACCTTAGAAAATAAAGCTGATGACGAAAATATCAACAAAAAGAGTTTAGAAAAGAGATTAAAAAATCTTCAAAATATCAAAAATGAAGTTACAGAGGAAATAAACCAAACACAAGAAATAATTGATGAAAATTCTGATATTTCTACAACCAACCTAACCGTAGAAAATATTAACCCTAACTACGTTCCACAAATGTTAAAGATAGAAAATATCAGTAACGAGACCGAAAAAACACAAGCCATAACCAAACTAAACCAAGAAACCATAACTATTATTGAAAACAAACTCAATGAAATAGGAGCAGACCCCAATCGACAAAAAGAAAAAGAAGACCTAACCCAACTTAAACAACACATACAACATAACATTACCCAAGCCAATGACAGCAACGAATTAAATCGTAGATACGGTAACCTCTCAGCGAAGGTAACCACTACAGATGTTTTACAAACTTATGATGCAGACCTAACAAACATTAATAACTCCCCAGATAATGAAGCTACAAAATCACAACGTAAAATAGATTTAAACAACACAGTAATTACTAAAATAGACAGAGAATTGTCAGGCATAACCACATATTTACAAAATAATCCAACCGCACCAAATCAAAAAACTTTACAAAAACGCATCATTAACTTAGAAAAATTAAAAGCTGAAAAATCAGCCGAAAACAAAGAATATCAATCAGTCATAGATAAAAATACACCTTTAGTAGCCATAACCGTTAACAATCTTGTGCCAGACTACGACCAAAGAAAACAACAAATAGATCAATCAAATCAATCTACCGAATCAAAAATTAAAGCTCAAAACGAGTTAAATAATGAATTGGTTGAAAAAATTGATTTAAAAATAGAAGAGTTAGAAGACATTAAATTGGCGCAACCTGATAATAAAAAAGAAATAGAAGAACAAATTTCTAAATTAAACGAACTAAAAGAATTAAAACTAAATGAAATAGAACACAATAATGAAATTTTATCATCTCTAAACTCTACAAGTAATAATCTAACCACAAAAATTGATGATGTAAAAAACATTAACCAAGATAACTTCTCAACCGAAAAAGGAAAATCAACTTATGTGTTTATTGCCCCTGACATTGAAAAGGTTAAAACCATAGACAATGAAATTGACCAATTAAATACCCAAAAGGAAAACGCATCAGAAAAAGAAATCAAAAAAATCAATAAACAAATAGAGAAAAAACAAATTGAAAAAACCAAGTTAGAGAATAAAATCATTGAAAATTTAGAAGAGGCTAACGTAGCAGAAGTAGAGCAATTAAAAAATGAAAATATAACAAATTCTACAACAGCCAAATCATTTGGACAACCTTCAGACGACATAAAACAAGCTGATGATATGGTAACCACAGCCAACCAAAAAATAAAACAAGCACAAGTGTTACGAAATGAAGCCAAAACAGAAAGAGACCCAACTTTAGCCAATAACAAATTAAAAAGAGCCATTATGTTAGAAGAAGAAGCTAAAACACTTTACAATAACGCTAATTTAATATATAAAACAGAGGTTGTAACCAATCAAATTACCTCAAACACAAC
>DQTE01000248.1 GCA_015662905.1 Crocinitomix sp.
CCGTAACGGCTAATGCGACCACAACAACATTATGTGCAGGACAGTCAGTTACTTTAACAGGGTCAGGTGCCACAACATATACATGGGACAATGGCGTAACTAATGGTGTTGCTTTTACGCCAGCAACTACTGCAACTTATACCGTAACAGGAACAGACGCTAACGGTTGTACGAATACTGACCAAGTGACAGTAACAGTAAATCCTTTACCAGTAATAGATAGTGTTAACGTGACAGATGTTCTATGTGCCGGTGATGCTACAGGACAGATAAATATTTATGCAAATGGAGGTGCTAATTTGTTGTACGCTTTGGACGGAGGGACACCACAAAGTTCACCGAGTTTTATTAATTTATCTGATGCTACTTACCTTGTTGAAGTAACAAATAACGGGTGTACGGTAACTCAAACGGTTACTATTAATACTATATCTTCAATATCATATACATATAATTTTCAAATACCTATTTGTACAACTCCTGGTTACATTAGTTTAAATATTTTAGGTGGAGCATCTCCTTATATTGTGGACTGGCCTCAAAATAATCTTATTGGTGACTCAATCTCAATAAATAATGCAGGGATGTTTATTTTTAATATTACAGATGTAAATGGCTGTAGTTATCAAGATACTATTACCACAGTTTCACCTGGAGACCCTCAGCTTTCTGTAGATTTGGAAGTTAATAATATAAGTTGCATAGGTCTGAGTGATGGTTCAGCTGAAGTGATAGATGTTATTGGTGGAGTTGCTCCTTACTTGTATCAATGGGACAATGGAAGTACATCAACAACGATTAAAGATTTATCAGAAAATATTTATCAAGTTACTGTGACAGATCAAAATGGTTGTATAGGAACAGCTACTGCAATTATATCAGTAGATAATAATGATTGTTTAGATATACACAATGCAATTTCACCAAACGGAGATGGACAAAATGACGTTTGGGAGATAACAGGTATTCAAGGTAAAACTAATTCTACTGTAAAAGTATTTAACCGTTGGGGTGCTTTAGTTTTTGAATCAGATAATTATCAAAATGATTGGAGAGGAACATATAAAGGAAAAGATTTACCAGCAGGTATTTATTTTTATATTGTTACTGTTGATGGTGATAATTTTGAAGGATCATTAACCATTATTCGATAAATATAACCGTTTATAAAATTAAAGAGTTATTGTGTTCGCATAATAACTCTTTTTTGTTTTAAAAATTGTATCTTAGTGGCTTCTATGTAACTTACATAATTTTATGAAAAAAGTAATTTTGTTTTTTTTAATTTCATTCCAGCCTTTGATGAGTAAGGCAGAAGTAATTATTAATCAATATCAAAGTGTTTTTGATATAGCGTACAGCCAATTTCCTCAAATTCCAAGAGGTGTGTTAGAAGCAGTATCTTTTACACAAACTCATTTTAAAAATATACAAAATCCACAACAGAGTTGTTTAGGTTTACCTGTGGTAAATGGAGTAATGGGATTAACAGAGAATGGGATGGGGTATTTTAGAGAAAATTTACAACTTGTTTCTAATTTATCTGGATACTCTGTAAATGCTATTAAGTCGTCACCTTCTATTAACATTTTAGCTTATGCTAAGGCCTATAAAGTTTTAATGGACAGTTTAAGTTTAACATCATTTGATATCAATAATCATGATGTTATTTTAAAATCGTTGTCAGAAATACCGTGGGATCATAATCCGGCTAATAATTTTGCTTTAAATTCTTTTGTTTATCAAGTTTTTGACTTTTTAAAAAATCCTCAATATCAATCAGCTTACGGTTTTCAAAATCATAATATTAATATGGTGGCTATATTTGGTCAGCAAAATTATGAAGTATTGTCAAGTACAGGTGTTGTAACTATTGAACCAGATAAAATTTCTATAGCAAATGGAGTTACGTATCAACCACAATATAAATCTCCAGATTACCCACCTGCTTTATGGGTAGCTGCGCCTTCGTGTAATTATAGTTCTAGGAGTGGAACAGCAGTTTCAGCAGTAACCATTCATACAATTCAAGGGTCTTATGCTGGGGCAATATCTTGGTCACAAAATTGTTCAGCAAACGTATCTTATCATTATGTTATTCGTTCGTCTGACGGACAAGTTACTCAAATGGTATTAGAATCTGATAAAGCCTGGCATGTTGGAAGTGAAAATCCATATACAATAGGGTTTGAGCATGAGGGGTATGTGAATGACGCATCATGGTACACACAAGCAATGTATGAGGGGTCAGCAGCTATTGTTAGAGATATTTGTACAAGTGGTTATGGTATAAACCCGTTACGAACTTTTTATGGAGCAGCAACTTCAGGGTTAAACACACTAGGAGGATGTACAAAAATTAAAGGACATCAGCATTATCCTAATCAATCTCACACTGACCCAGGTATAAATTGGGATTGGGAAAAATACTACAAATTAATTAATGATAACCCTACAATTACAACTTTTAATACAGCCACAGGAACTTTATATGATTCGGGTGGTGCCACAGGTAATTATTCTGATGATGAGAGAGAATTATATTTGATTCAACCAACAGGTGGAGCCTCAGTTATATCTTTAACTTTTACAGTTTTTGATTTAGAGTTGAATTGGGATTATATGTATATATATGACGGTACAACAACTGATGACCCTTTAATTGGAATTTATACAGGGACTACTAATCCTACAACAATTAGTTCTACAGGTGGTTCTATTTTATTAGAATTTAGGTCTGACTGTGCTACTACCGCCCCAGGGTGGGAAGTGAGTTGGACAAGTACAGGGGGTAATGGAGGAACAGCTGATATTATTGCGCCAACCACACAAGTAAGTGTTACTTCAAACTGGAAAACTGCTGATTTTACAACTACATTTACAGATGCTGATGAAACAGGTGGTTCTGGATTAATGTATCAATTTTATCAGGTAATAGATTTTGATGGCGTGGAGTGGAGAGCAAATGCCAATAATGGTTTTTACTCTGATAATTTTGATAATTCCATTAACTCTGAATGGACACAACAAACAGCAGTGTGGACAATAAACAATTCATTTTTAGAGTCAGCCGATGAGGTGGAATCAAACACAAATATATATACATCTCTTAATCAATCAGGAAACGACATGTATTTATATCATTGGGGTGGAATGATTGGTGGGGCTGGAACGAATAAAAGAGCAGGATTACATTTCATGTGTTCTAACCCTACATTAACAAATAGAGGAAACTCCTATTTGGTTTATTTTAGAGAGGATAATGATAAAATTCAAATTTATGAATGTGTAAATAATGGCATATCTTTGATGGTTGATGTACCTTATACAATTAATGCTAATCAGTGGTATGACTTTAAAATAACCTACAACAAATTGACAGGAGAAATTGATGTATATGTTGATAACTTACTAGAAGCATCATGGACAGATAGCACACCTTTAACTACAGGTAATGCTATTTCATTCAGAGGAGGGAATTGTATTTATCAAACTAATAACTTAAAAGTTTATCATAATAGAAGTAGTTCTGAAATTGTAACGGTGGGTGTTAATTCTGATTTAAGATATCAAAACCCAAATCCTACAACTTTTGCAGGAAGAATTAAGTCTATTGTAATAGATTCGGCAAAAAATGTATCGGCCATTTCTTTTCAAGATGTTAACATTGATTGGACACCACCACAAGATTTAAGTTTTGTTAATGATGGTACAGGTTCTGATATATCTGTGTTTACAAGTAATAACTCAATTTCAGGAAATTGGAGTGTGAGTACAGATGTTCATTCTGATATTGCAGCTTATCATTATGCGGTAGGAACAAGTCCTGGGGCCACAGATGTTATAGGCTGGACAAACAATTGGTTTAATACGAGTTTTACCGAAACTGGTTTGAATTTAGTGTACGGTACAACCTATTATGTTTCGGTTAGAGCAGAGAATGGCGCAGGTTTATTCTCAAACGTAATAACGTCAAATGGACAAACGTTACAAAATCCAACTAACCCACCAGTGGCTACTTTTACAGTACCAAATACTTATGTTTGTATAACAGATTCATTACAATTTGTTAATAATTCGGTTGATGCAGTTTCTTACAGTTGGTCAGTACCAGGTGCTACACCATCAACATCTACAGATGTAAACCCTTACTTTAGTTTTCCGAATACAGGAACTTATACTGTTACTCTTACTGTAACGAACACAGCTGGTTCTGATACTGAGGTGCAAAATGTAAGTGTGGTTATATCTAACCCTGCTTCAGCAAATATAACCTCAAGTACCAACCTTATTGATTTGGCATTAGGTTCAAATAGTGTGACCTTTAATAATACTTCAATAAATGCAGACGGCTATTTTTGGGATTTTGGTAATGGACAAACTTCTACAGATGTCAATCCTTGGACAACATATACACAAGAAGGAACTTATAATGTGATGTGTGTAGCTATAAACGGCGTTTGTCAAAATGATACAGCATGGACAACAATTGAGGTAATTAATACAGTTGGGTTAAATGAGGTTAATCAGTCAAATTTAATTTTATACCCTAATCCTGTTAATGATGTTTTAAATATCAAGTTTCCAACCGAAGAGTTTGAAGGAACAATTAAGGTTTTTGATACTAGAGGTAGGATGGTGTTTAGCCAAACTTTAAAAGGAAATTTGTTAAACATAGACATGTCTTATTTAGTTGATGGACTATATATTATAGAAGTTAATGATAATAGAACAATAATATATAAGGAAATAATTAAAAATTAATCCTACAACCTTTGTACTTGTCCCTTTTTTTTATTTTTTAAGCTTTTAGCCTGTTATTAATCTGGGTGTTTTCTAAAGTTATAATTATCAGGTTGTTAAGTTTGGGCTTTTCATTTTAAATTTAATGCTAAAGCAATGTTTAGTCATTTTTTAGGCAATATTTTATGAAATATTTATTCTTAATTTACAACCTTACAAAATCTATAACGTCTATATGTAGAGTAAGGTTTAAATTTATTACTAATGAAAAGAATTATACAGAAAACATACCAATTGTTTTACCAAAAAGAAGTATCATCTATTAAGGACAAGACTTTAGC
>DQTE01000168.1 GCA_015662905.1 Crocinitomix sp.
AGTGTTTCATTAAAAAAATTGTTTCAACCAGTTATCGAAAAAGAATTAACTCAAAAACTTACTTTTAACGCTGTTTATAAAACCAATACTAATTTAAAAAAATCTGGCTATCACAATCAAGTGTTTTTAAGAGAATATAACTTGTTTTATATTAAAGGCAAAACTGTTAGACATAGAATTATACGAGCAGAAGAGGGTTTCAAAATTAATAATGAGTTTAAAACTACACATCAATTAATTGAGGAATCAAAACAGTACCCTGAAAGATTCTCTCCAAATGCACTTTTAAGACCAATTTATCAAGAATTAGTGTTACCCAATATAGCATATATTGGTGGAGGAGGGGAAATTGCTTATTGGTTACAAATAAAAGGCGTTTTTAAACAGCTAAACCTCACCATGCCTCTTTTAAGAGTAAGAGATTCTTATATATTATTAAATTCAAATCAAATCAGTAAACTAAAAACCTTAAACTTGTCTATTATAGACTTAAAACAGAATTATGACGACTTAGCAAAATTTTATATTAGAAACAATACAACATGTGATTTGTCTTTAAGGTCAGAAAAAGAAATTTTAACCCAACTTAAAACTTCTATATTAAATAAAATTGATTCTAATGAAATTGGCTTACATAGATTTGTTGAAGCAGAAATGGTAAAAACAAATCATCAATTAGAAAAAATTGAAAAAAAATTATTGCAAAACGAAAAGAAAAAACAGGCTCAAGCACTCAATCAAATAAAAAAACTAAAAGATAAAGTTTATCCAGACAATGGTTTTCAAGAGCGCCAAGAAAACTTTTTACAATACATACACATTCCTAATTTTATTGATTACTTAAAAAAAGAGCTTGACCTTTTAACAAATGATCAAGCTCAAATACATTTATTGAAAATAAAATTTTACCATGCAAACAACGGTAAATTCGCCATTAATTGATGAACTTGTTGTTTAACTTGTGCTATAATTTTTTCATCATCTTTATTCATTAACACTTTATCTATTAACTCTACAATTTGAGGGATTTGTGTTTCTTTAATTCCCCTTGTAGTTATTGCTGGGGTACCTACTCTAACTCCTGACGTTACAAAAGGAGATTGCGTATCAAACGGCACCATGTTTTTATTAACTGTAATTTCAGCTGCAACTAAAGCATTTTCTGCCTCTTTTCCTGTAATATTTTTAGAACGTAAATCAATGAGCATAGAGTGGTTATCTGTACCTCCAGATATAATCTTATATCCGCGTTTTACAAACTCCTCTGCCATTACTTTTGCATTAGTTATTACTTGCTTTTGATACGTTTTGAACTCAGGTTTTAATGCCTCACCAAAAGCAACTGCTTTTGCAGCAATAACATGCTCCAAAGGTCCACCTTGCGAACCAGGAAAAACTGCAGAATCTAACAATGCACTCATTTTTCTTACCTTCCCTTTCATTGTCTTTTTACCCCAAGGGTTGTCAAAATCATGGCGCATCATAATCACCCCACCTCTTGGACCGCGTAACGTTTTGTGAGTAGTTGATGTGACTATATGACAATGTTCAAAAGGATCATTTAATAATCTTGTAGCAATTAATCCTGCTGGGTGCGAAATATCAGCTAAAATAATCGCCCCAATTTCATCTGCAACTTTTCTAACCGTAGCGTAATCCCAATCCCTTGAATAGGCAGAAGCTCCTAAAATAATTAGTTTTGGCTGCTCTTTTCTTGCTATTTCAGCCAATTTATCATAATCAATTTGTCCTGTTTGTTCTTCAACCCCATAGAAAGAGGTTTTAAATAATTTTCCTGAAAAATTTACAGGTGAACCATGAGTTAAGTGTCCCCCGTGTGACAAATCAAACCCTAAAATTTTATCTCCTGGTTCTAAACAAGCTAAGGCTACTGCAAAGTTAGCTTGAGAACCTGAATGTGGTTGAACATTTGCCCAAGTAATATTAAACAATTTTTTTAGTCGCTCTATAGCAAGAATTTCAACCTTATCAACAATTTGACACCCTCCATAATATCTTTTATTAGGTAATCCTTCGGCATATTTATTTGTTAAAACTGAACCCATAGCGTTTAACACTTGTTGACTAACAAAGTTTTCAGAGGCTATCAACTCTATGCCTTCTAATTGTCTTTCTTTTTCTACTTGAATTAAATCAAAAATTTCCTTATCCATAAATATATTAAAAACAACAAAGATAGAATTATAAGGTATTAAATTATACATTTAACACATCAAATATGTAACTTTTTATTATTTTTATAGTAAAAGTTAGGCTCAGAGTGTACCTTTGTATTAAAGACGACTTAATTAAATGGATACAAAACAACCTATTAATAAAACTAACAAACTAGTTGAAACAAAAGATTTAGTCTTTATTTGGAAACTCATACTAAAGAACATTGGTTTTTTAATTCTAATTCCACTTATAGCTTACTTTGTTGGTTACATTTACACCTATAGATTAACAGACGTGTATGGCTCTAAGGTTCAATTATTGCTAAAATCTAACGAGACTTACGATTACCAAGACCCCATTTATAAAGGACTTGGAGCTTATGGCGTTTATATGGATGTTCAAAATCAAATGAGAATCCTACAATCAAAAGATTTAATTGAGGAAATTATTGAAAAAATCAATGTAAATACGTCTTATTATGTAGTTGGTAAATTAAAGAAAAAGGAAGTTTTTCAAACCTTACCTTTTATAGTAGACGTAGAAATCATAAATAATAACTTATATGAAAAACCCATTGGCATTAAAGTTTTAAATGATAATGAGTATAAAATTAGTTATACGCTAAATAATAATGATAAAACATTCAATTTCTTTTTTGACAGCACCTATGTTAATGAGGATATTAAGTTAAATTTAAAAAAACAATATGCCTTTACTACCAGTAACATTGATGGTATTACAGAACCAGAATACGAAATTATTCAGCATTCAATTACTTACAATGTAAATAAATACAGGAACTCAATGAAAATAGAAAACATTGAGCACACCAGTATTTTAGAAATTACAATTTCTGACCAGCTCCAAGCAAGAGGTAAAATGTTTTTAGATACGCTAACATCTGTTTATATTGATTACTCTAAAAGAATACAATTAGAGGTTAATCAAAACACGTTGGAGAATATCGAGAAACAAATTGACACCATTAGCGTTTTTATACGTGAAAAAGAAATTGAATTACTCAAATATAAAGACTCTCATGCCATTCTAAACCTAAAAAAAGAAGACAATGAATATTTTAATAAATATGTTGAATTAACCAAAACCAAAAGGCTATTAACCGAAAAACAACACTCTCTTAAGGCACTTGAATCATATATATTAAGTATAAGTAATGACGAACACATTTTACCCCCTTCTTTTACCATATTAAAGGAGGATATATATCTTAGTACAGCTATCAAAAAAATATATGAATTACAATTAGATTTGAAAAGTAAATCGGCCTCATTTCTTCCAAACAATCAAAATATTATCAGATTGAAAAATGAAATTCAAACACTCAAAAAAGATGTTATCATATACATAGGTAATTTAAAAGAAGTTTTAAATGAAAAACTAAACGAGATAGATTTATACATTAACGAGAATAAAATAAATATTAAAAAAATTCCTATTTCTGAACAAGACATTTCTAATATAAAACGGGAGTTAGATGTAAATAATAAAATGTACTTGTTTTTATTAGAAAAAAAGACCAATACTTTAATTGCCAGAGCAGGTATTATTCCTCAGGTTAGAGTCGTAGAAAGCGCCTCTCCAATAGGGGTTATTCAACCCGATAAAAAGAAATTAATCCGACTATTTGTACTTGCTGGCTTTGTACTTGCATTGTTTATTGCTGTTATTCGTAAATTATTTTTTGAACGATTTGAAAATGTAACTGAATTAGCTGAAGCTACACATTTAACAGTTCTTGGTGGTTTACCAAATGTTAAAGAAATTGAATCTAAATTAATTGTAACACAAAAACCAAAGGCTCAAATTACAGAAAGCTTTAGAACACTTAGAACCAACCTCTCTTACTTAGGTGATAATGTAGATGATAAAGCTAAGAAAATTTTAATATCATCCTTTTTTCCTGGAGAAGGAAAAACTTTCGTGTCTTCAAATACCGCTGCTTTAATATCAATGAGTGATAAAAAAGTGTTAATTATTGATTTTGATCTTCATAAACCAAAAATTCATAAAACCTTTAATTTAGAAAATAATAAAGGAATATCTACATTTTTAATTGGAAAACACAAAATAGATGAAATAATTAACAAAAACGTAAATTCTAATATAGATGTTATTACTGCAGGCCCTATACCTCCAAACCCATCAGAACTCATCCTTAAAAAACAAATGAATGATTTATTTATTGAATTAGAACAAAAATACGACTTTATCATTATTGATTCCCCACCATTTGGCTTACTTAATGACGCTATTGAGTTAATTAAATTTATTAATATATTTGTAGTGATTCTAAATACTAAATTTATACGCCGAAGAGGTTTGAGCACTATTGAAGATATACTTTCAAGATATCAAAATATTTCAACAGGTGTTGTACTAAACGATATCAAAAAAACCCGTTTTCAGTACTATTACTCTAAATATACTTACAAATACAATTATAATTACGGATATAATTATGGGTATGGATATGGAGATTCATATTCTGACTACATTGATGAGGATTAGTTGTTTTACTAATTCCCTTGCAAATTGAGTTTTAAACCCGTACTTTTGCACTCAAAAATTTAGGCAAAAAATGATTAATGTAAACAACCTCTCTTTACAATTTGGCAAAAAGATATTATTTGATGAAGTTAACTTAAAATTCATTAATGGTAACTGCTATGGCGTTATAGGAGCAAATGGTGCGGGGAAATCTACTTTTTTAAAAATATTAACGGGAGAACAAGATCCTAACAAAGGTAATATCACAATAGAACCAGGTAGAAGAATGGCTGTACTTAGCCAAGACCACCACGCTTTTGATGAAATTACGGTATTAAACACAGTAATGATGGGGCATAAAGAATTATGGAAAATCATTGAAGAGAAAGATGCCCTTTATGCTAAACCAGACTTTTCTGAAGAAGATGGAATGAGAACCGCAGAACTTGAAGCCGAATTTGCCGAAATGGATGGTTGGAATGCCGAAAATGATGCCGCTACTATTTTGTCAAATCTTGGGATTAAAGAAGATTTACATTACACACTAATGAGAGATATACCATCTGATTTAAAAGTACGTGTTTTATTAGGACAAGCTCTATTTGGAAATCCTGATATATTAGTGCTTGATGAACCAACCAACGATTTAGATATTAAAACGATATCTTGGCTTGAAGATTTTTTACTTGACTTTAAAAACTTAGTCATTGTAGTTTCTCACGACCGTCATTTTTTAGACACAGTTTGTACCCATATATGTGACATTGACTATGGTAAAATAAACCTATTTACCGGTAATTATTCTTTTTGGTATAAATCCTCTCAATTAGCTAGCAAACAAATGGCTGACCAAAATAAAAAACTTGAGGATAAACGAAAAGAATTGCAAGATTTTATCTCTCGCTTTTCGGCAAATGCTTCTAAATCAAAACAAGCAACTAGCAGACGCAAATTATTAGAAAAACTTACGCTAGAAGACATCAAACCATCTTCAAGAAAATATCCAGGTATTATTTTTGAACAGGAACGCCAAGCAGGTGACCAAATTTTACACATTAACGGATTAACCAAATCTTTAGATGGAGAAGTCTTATTTAAAGGATTAAATGTGAATGTATCAAAGGGAGATAAAATTGCTTTTCTTTCTCGAAACTCTCTTGCTACTACTACTTTATTTAAAATTTTAATGGGTGAAGAAAAAGCTGATGCAGGAAATTTTGAATTTGGAACAACAATTAAAAAAACCTATCTGCCAACGGACAATTCAAACTTTTTTAAAGAAGATTTGAGTTTAATAGATTGGTTAAGACAGTACGCCGAAACAGATGAAGAAAAAGATGAAGTTTATTTAAGAGGTTTTTTAGGTAAAATGCTTTTCTCCGGAGAAGAAGCTCTAAAATCAGCAAAAGTTCTATCTGGTGGTGAAAAAGTGCGTTGTATGTTGTCTCGACAAATGTTAGGTAAAGGAAATTTGTTAATTATCGACGAACCTACCAACCACCTTGATTTAGAAAGTATTCAGGCGTTTAATAATGCGTTAATTAATTTCCCTGGTCAAGTGTTATTTACCTCTCACGACCACGAATTTGTTCAAACAGTTGCCAACAGAATTATTGAAATAGGACCTAAGGGTTATATTGATAAATTAATGAGCTATGATGACTATCTGGCAGACGAAAAAGTACAAGCTCAAGCAGATGCCATTTATTAAATGACTTTTATAAATAGAATAAAAAAACTAGCGCCTTATTTTGTTGACGCCTGGCAATATCTTGCTATTGTTATTATATTTATAATTGCTACAATATTATATTTATAACTAAGTTATTATCTTATCAAGCTAGTAGAATCAAAACATATAGACAAAAAGAAATGGGATAAAGTTATTTCAGAATCACCCATCAATAACATCTTTATGTACAGTTGGTATATTGACGCCACAGCTGACAACTGGCACGCCCTAATTTCAAATGACTACCAAACAGTTTTTCCTGTTACTTTTAGTAACAAACTTAAAATTAGACAATTTATCCAACCCATTTTCTCTCGACAATTTGAGGTTATAGGAGATGATTTTGCTTTAACTGACGCCATAAACTTTATAAAAAAGAATTTTAACCTAATTCACTTTAAATCTAGTCAATCACTAAATGACATAAAAGTAACGCAAAGCATAAAACAACATCAATATATTGATTTAACTAATACAGTCAAATACTCCAATAATGCCAAAAGATTAATTAAAAAAGCAAATCAAATTTACACTTTTAAGTTAATTAGTAACATCAATGATTTTATTGATATTGTCAAGCTTACACTTAGTCAAAAAATTAAAGAATTTAACCCTAAAACCATTGAAAACCTCAAACAATTAATGCTTTCTGCTATGCAACACCAAAAAGGTGAATGTATTGGTATATTTGAAAACAATCTTATTGTAGGCGGTGGATTCTTTTTAACAGACAAAAGCACTGTAACTTATTTAAAAGGCGCTTCAACTGATAAAAGCAAAAAAAATGGTGCTATGTATGGTTTAATTAATTTTGCTATAAATTCATATCAATCTCAATATACAATTTTTGATTTTGGCGGGTCTAATATTAACAACGTAGCCACTTTTTATAAAAAATTTGGTGCATTGAATAACTCGTATTATGAATATAAAATAGGAAACACGCCTTTCTGGTTTCAAACTTTAAAAAAACTCAAACCCTAAGGAAAATTTTTAATAATTTA
>DQTE01000233.1 GCA_015662905.1 Crocinitomix sp.
AGAGAATTAATTGAGAACGAAATAATAAAAACAATTGCTAACAATGGTAACCGTTGCACAAACCCATAAATTTTAAAAATGGGCAAACCTAAGAATCGATTGAAGATGTTTTTAGAAAAAAAGACCTATAATTAACAAAAATAGAGGAATTAACATTGTTATTATAAGTCAATTCTAATTGACCCTTTATAATTTTTTAACCATAAAGCAATAAAAAGCATAATTGAAACAATCCCAGATTGTAAAAGGTATTTTCCTGATTTTTTTAAATTCTTGATGACCTCACCTGAAAAATAATTTTTCAACAATAAAACCCTTGCCACGTTCCTAAGATAATATAAACCCGTTAGCAATAATATATAAGTTATTAATTTAACAATCAATACTACCCAATATAAAAAATTCGAATTAGCTAGATTAAAATTTTCTTGGTCAAAAAAACAGTTCCGTAAAATATTACAAATACTATTCCTACCAACCCAATAAAGTGTAGTGAATAAAGAACATCAACAAGTGTTTTAAATAATTTTGCGTTTTTCATAATTTATTATTTTTGTATAAAGAGATAAAATAATTATTGTAAAACAACAATACATTACTTTTAAACATTAACCCTTACTAGGTATATTTTAAATACTATTGGTTAAATTAATTAAAATTTTCCTAAAACCACAACATTTTATATCTAACCTAAATAAATTTACATTTTTTTTAAATTTTTAAATATCCAGTAAGCACCAGTAAATCAATTATTTATCCATTTACTCACGTTTACAACCGTATATTATACGAAAACAAACGTATTTTGTACGAATATGTGTTTTGAGTGGTTGTTACTTTGCACCACCGAAACAAAGGAGTTCGGTATTTTAAATTAAACTTAATATTAACTAATTAAAAAATTTACACACATGAAAAGTTTAAGAAACAAAGTACAATTAATTGGAAATTTAGGTCAAGCACCTGAAATTGTAACATTTGAAAATGGAAACAAATTAGCAAAGTTTACATTAGCCACCAACGAAACATTTAAAAATGCTAAAGGCGAAAAACAAATTGAAACACAATGGCACCAATTAATTGCTTGGGGCAAAGTTGCCGACATCATAGAAAACTATGTAAAAAAAGGACAAGAAATTGCCATTGAAGGTAAAATTATGTACGAAACTTATGAAGCAAAAGACGGAATTAGAAGACATGCTACAAAAATTCAAGTTAACGAATTGGTCTTATTATCTAAAAACAAATAAATTTTACAAACAAAAAACATAAAATTTCAAACAAAAACGAATATTAATTTTTAAAACATACACATTATGAATTCATTACAAAACACAGTAAACTTAATTGGAAGAGTAGGAATCAATCCGGTAATTAGAGAATTTACAAACGGCGTTAAGTTAGCCAAATTTTCATTAGCCACCAACGAAACCATTTATGACCCAAACGGAAAAACAGTAAAAACACAATGGCACAATATTGTTGCATGGGGCAGAAAAGCAGAACTAATTGAAAAATATGTTAAAAAAGGGCAGTTGGTTGCTGTTGAAGGAAAACTAATCAATAAAGTATTACAAGACCTTAATGGTAAGAAAACAAAAGTTACACAAATTCAAGTAGAAGAAATTTTATTGATTAATCAACAGCGCAAAGGGGCATAAGCCTAAAAATCATTCGGCATGATGATTTAAGGGGTGTTGTTAAATCAATGCCCCTTAATTTTTTTTGATTAAATATTCATTTTAATTCAAAAATAATGATTAGATTTGTGTCACAAACTGATTAAATATTCGGCATGACAGCGTTAAAAATTGGTGACAAAGCACCACAATTCAAAGCAAAAGACGAAAATGGCAACGAAATTTCGTTACAAAATTTTAAAGGAAAAAAGGTAATTTTATTTTTCTATCCTAAAGATATGACCCCAGGTTGTACTGTAGAAGCTCAAAACCTACGAGACCATTATAGTGTATTAACCGAAAAAGGGTTTGAGGTTATAGGTGTTAGCGCAGATGATGAACAAAGACATCAAAAATTTATAGAAAAACATCAATTACCTTTTCATTTAATAGCAGACACTGATAAAACAGTATTAAATGCCTATGGAGTTTGGGGACCTAAAAAATTTATGGGTAGAGAATATGACGGTATTCATAGAACCACCTTTGTAATTGATGAAAATGGTAGTATAGAGCTAATCATTACAAAAGTTAAAACGAAAGAACATGCACAGCAAATATTAGCTGAATTAGAAAAAAACAAATAATTTTTATCACTACGTAAATAGTTTACGTTTTACTACTATTTCTTTGTAGTGTTAATTTAAAAAATAAAAAAAATGGCAGAAGTAAAAGAAGTAAAATCGCAAAAGTTAAAAGCGTTACAAATGACGCTTGACAAATTAGAAAAAAGTTATGGTAAAGGTTCTATTATGCGACTGGGAGACAATCCTGTTGTTGATATAGATGTAATACCTTCAGGTTCATTAACGTTAGATTTAGCTTTAGGTATAAAAGGATATCCTAAGGGTAGGATTGTAGAAATATTTGGCCCAGAATCATCAGGTAAAACAACATTAGCAATACATGCAATAGCAGAAGCCCAAAAAAAAGGAGGAATTGCTGCATTTATTGATGCAGAACATGCTTTTGATCAATTTTATGCTGCTAAACTTGGTGTTGATGTAGAAAATTTATATGTGGCACAACCCGACAATGGCGAACAAGCTTTAGAAATAGCAGACAATTTAATCCGTTCAGGTGCCATTGATATTATAGTTATTGATTCTGTAGCTGCATTAACACCAAGAGCAGAAATTGAAGGAGAAATGGGTGATTCGCAAATGGGGTTACAAGCAAGATTAATGTCAAAAGCATTAAGAAAACTGACGGGTTCTATTAACAAAGCAAATACAACTTGTATATTCATTAATCAGTTAAGAGAAAAAATAGGGGTGATGTTTGGTAATCCTGAAACAACAACAGGGGGTAATGCGCTTAAATTTTATTCATCTGTAAGAATAGACATCAGACGATCTAGCCAAATAAAAGATGGTGATGAGGTGATTGGAAACAGAACAAAAGTTAAAATTGTAAAAAATAAAGTAGCACCCCCATTTAGAAAAGCTGAATTTGACATTATGTATGGAGGAGGTATTTCAAAAGTAGGTGAAATTTTAGATATAGCTGTGGATATGGGAATTGTAAAAAAATCAGGTTCTTGGTTTTCTTACGGTGACACTAAACTAGGGCAAGGGAGAGATGCAGTTAAAAATATTATTTCGGATAATCCTGAACTAATGGAAGAACTGGAAGCGAAAATATACGAACAGTTAGAAAAAAAGGATTCATCAGAAAATTAAAATAATGATAATTTAAGGCATAAATGTGTAAAACGATTTTACTTCATGCCGAAGGAGAAAAGAGGGGGAATCAAATATTGACAAACCCTCTTTTTGAACAAAATTAATTTTTTTAAAACCACAAAACTCTTTTTTATGATTGATAAAATAACTTGCCCAAATTGTAAACATACTTTTGATGTTGAAGATGCTTTAGCTGGAAAAATTGAAGCTCATTTAAAAGCAGAATACGAAAAAAAAATTGCTGAACAAGCCAAAAGGTTTAAAGCTGAAGAAGAAAAAATAGAAAAAGAAAGGGTTAAAATACAAGAAGAAAAAGAAAAGTTAGAACGTTATAAAGAAAAAGAAAAAGAAATTTTTAACAAAAAGTTAGAGGAAAAAGTTAAAGAAGAGATAATAAGTGAGCGTAAAAAATTACAAAAAGAAGCTTTAGAGGAATTTGAGTCAAAAATAAAACTGCTGGAAGAAGAAAATGAAAAGGAAAAGAAAAAAGTTCAACAGTTGCGTGAAAAAGAACTTTCTTTATTAAAAAAAGAGCAAGAGTTAAAAGCGCAATCTGAAAGTTTAAAGTTAAACCTTGAAAAAGAGTTGATTTTAAAGCAAAAAGAGATTGAAGAAAAGGCACGACAAAAAGAAAGAGAGACCTTTGAAATTGAAAAATTAAAACTGCTAAAACAAATTGATGATAATAAA
Source organism: Crocinitomix sp. (assembly GCA_015662905.1). Taxonomy (GTDB): domain Bacteria; phylum Bacteroidota; class Bacteroidia; order Flavobacteriales_D; family Crocinitomicaceae; genus Putridiphycobacter. The sequence goes on from DQTE01000233.1 coordinate 4,055, forward strand.
AAGCTTGCGGAAGAAATGAAGCGTAAAGCAGAATTAGGGTCTCAGCAGTTACAGGGAGAAATACAAGAATTAGCTATTGAAAGCTTATTACAAACCAATTATCCGTTTGACAGTATAACTGAGGTTCCAAAAGGAGTGAGAGGGGCAGATTGTATTCAAACAGTTGTAAATAAAGCACAACAGACTTGTGGTTCTATTGTTTACGAGAGTAAAAGAACAAAACATTTTACAAATGAATGGATTGATAAATTAAAGCAGGACCAAATTAGTTGTAAGGCTGATATTGCTGTGATTGTCACACAAACCTATCCAAAGGATATGACTAGATTTGGTCAAAAAGAGGGGGTTTGGATTTGCAGTTTTCAAGAACTTAAAAGTTTGTCTTTTGTGCTAAGAGAAATGTTAATTAAAACACATTCTGTAAAATCTTCTGAAGAAAATAAGGGCGATAAAATGGAGTTACTTTATAATTATCTTACCAGCAATGAATTTGTTCAAAACATTAAGCGAATAGTTGAAGTTTACGATAACATGATAAATCAATTAAACTCTGAAAAAAAAGCTATGTACAAAATTTGGTCTCAAAGAGAAAAACAAATATGGGTGGTTCAAGAAAATATTTCCCAGTTGTTTGGTTCAATAAAAGGAATAGCTGGAAAAGAACTTAGCTCTTCATCTGCATTAGAACTACCAGACACTGAAATTGAAGATTAAAAGTAATTATGTATTTTTGCCTTAATGGCAAATTTTACGACAGAGGGTATAATTATTCACAAAATCAATTATTCTGAAACAAGTCTAATTGTTAAAGTATTAACCAAGGATAAAGGGTTAAAATCTTTTATATATCAAGGAGCAAAACGTAAAGGTAAAAAAGGACAAATTATAACCCCATTAGTTATTGTAAATATCTCATATTATCAAAGAAAAGATAGTGAACTAAGTAAAATTAGATCGGTAGATTTAGAACTTGTATATAAAGACATACCATTTAACCCTGTTAAAGGGGCTATCGTATTTTTTATTAATGAGTTGATTCAAAATACAATTAAAGAGGAAGAATACAACCCTCAATTATATGAATTTTTAAAACACGCCCTACAAATTTTAGACTTACAAACGAATGTTAGTAATTATCCAATAAAATTTATGCTTGCCCTTTTAAATCAAATAGGTTATTATCCAAACGTAGAACCAAACGCAAAGTATTTTGATTTGCTAAATGGTAAGTTAACGCCAAACGAACCCAATCACCCTTATTATCTCAAACACGAACTTACGTTATATATTATAAATTTTAATGAACAACCTTTATCTAAAAATGGAGATAAAATACCTCATCAAATAAAAAAAGAATTACTTGAGGGGTTATTACAATACTATAAAATAAAAATTGACGGTTTTAAACCGTTAAAGAGTTTAGACATCATTGAAACTGTATTATCCTAAACACTACTTTTTTGAGGTTAATTTTTTAAAAACTTGTTCCATAGATTGCTCTTCTATCCTAATGGTTAAAATGAGAACTTCATTTTGTTGGGCAAATTTTGCTACATGGGCTCTAATGTCTTTCTCAGAAGAAATTAGCCACTTATTATCCTCTAAGTTTTTTACAGATACCACCTCTGTAATTTTTACCAGTTGACTTTTAGATACAACAGTATCAAATTCTACAAAAATGGTAAGTAAGTCTTTTTGTTGTTGTTGGATATGTTTGGTAGAATCATCAGCGACTATTTTGCCATCTTTAATAATAATTACCCTATCACAAATGGCTTCTACTTCTTGCATAATGTGAGTAGATAACATTACCGTTTTGGTTTTACCTATGTTAAGAATTAATTGCCTAATTTCATCTAATTGATTAGGGTCTAATCCCGTGGTGGGCTCATCTAAAATTAAAACCTCAGGGTTGTGTATCATAGCCTGAGCCAAACCAACCCTTTGTCTATACCCTTTAGATAATGCCCCAATTTTTTTGTGTTGTTCTTTTTCTAACCCTACTAACTTAATCATTTCCGCTACCCTTTGTTTAACATTTTTTAGTTTGTAAATGTTTGCCACAAAAGAAAGGTATTCTTTAATGTACATTTCTAAATACAAAGGGTTGTGTTCTGGTAAATACCCAACTTTTTTTCTGATTTCCAATGAATCGTTATCAACATCTAAGCCACAAACTTTTACTTCACCCTCTGATTTTTGAAGATAGCAAGTAATAATTTTCATCATGGTTGATTTTCCTGCACCATTGGGACCTAAAAAACCAACTATTTCACCTGATTTTATTGAAAAGCTAACTTGGTCAAGTGCTGCCTGACTACCATAATATTTTGATACTTGTTTTACCTCTATTGACACAATCTTTTTTTTTGATTGGTACGAATTTAAGATTTTTTGATTAAACCTTGCTATTGCTTAACAATTTTTAAAGTTTGTTGATTGTATTTAAGGATATAAATTCCATTGCTTAAACTAGAAATATCTATCAAAGAACTATATTGTGTAATAGGTTGTTGATATACCTCTTTACCTGTCAAATCGTAAATCTTTAAAATGTGTTGAGTTAAAAGGGTATTAAATTTGAATTCTGAGATAGTAGGATTAGGAAATACAGTAAATTCATTATTTAATACATCATTTGTGTTAAGGTTAGAAGACACTGTTATATAATTTGTATGTTCTAAATTGTTGTTTCTGGCTTCATAATACTCAACCGTAATGTTTTGAGGTAACACACTGCCACTTGGCGTCAATAGGACAGAATAGCGTTCTCCTGCATTTATTTCTAATGTATCGCAACTAAAACTTTGAGGTAAAACTCTTCCGTCGCTCATATATGCCACAGCGTTTAACGAAGGAGGAAAAATGAATCTTACTTTAGAATAGGCTATGTTACCCAAGCGCAACAAAACAGAATCTCCGTCATTAGCAATTACAGTATTGTTGGTTGAATTTAACAGTTGATTTCCGCTTAAACCATTCACCATAAAATAATTTGACTTAAACGTGTACATTGGCGGTATGGAAAGTGTGTTATTGTTCCAACTTAAATCCATATCTGAAGTTAAAAATTCATATTTTCTGTTGTAACTGGGTCCTCCTGTAAAAATTAAAGTTGAATCCGGATAATTGTTTACTGTTATCATACCATACATTCCCATTGTTAAATGTAAAGTGGTTAACACATGACAGTGATATAAATATGTTCCAGCATATTTTGCCACAAATGTATAGGTGGCAGTTTGTTGAGAATTTACAGCAAAAGACGTGGTTGGTACACCATCATTAGCTTGGTTAACGTCTAAGCCGTGTAAGTGAATGGTATGATCCTCAGGCGAATCATTGTAAAAATTAATAACAACAGTATCTCCCTTGTTTATTTCTAAAAGTGGACCTGGTAATGACATTGAATGAGAACCGTTGCCGTTAACCGTGCCATAACCCCAATATTGTGTAGTACTACCGTCATCTAAAGTATGGGTTAAAAGCATCTCCGATACCAAGTTAAAAACTTTAGTAGTTTGTGTTAAAGCATAATTTAAACTTATACACAATAGGCTTGTAAAAATAAACTTCATTACGGTTGAATATTTAATAAGTTTAACATTCCGCCCAGGTACACACCATTTGTGGTTACGTTGATTAGATTATGCTCGTGGACAGGAAACAAACCTGGTTGGTCAGGAACTAATCTTAACAACAAAATTTCGTCTATTAAAATTCCAAAGCTATCCTTACTCCAGCCGTTGTATTTGCTGTTAATTGATGCGGTTATAATTTCAACATGATAGCCGTGAAAATGTAATGTGTGAAACATTTTACCAGAGTTTAAAACCGTAATATAAATCGTATCACCCACTTGTTGGTTAATTTTAGCGTGAATATCATTTTCTAAATCAGGATAAACTTTTAAATTAATAGTGAATATATCTGGTTGATAGGTAAAAGGAATTGTATTTACTTGTTGGGTTGCAATGTCTTGTGATAATGAAGCGGATTGTTCAAACATGTTCCAATAATATCTTGGATAATTCTCATAACCGTACATTATGATGCTTGATGCTCCCAGATGTTTACCATAAAATTTATCAGAATAAAACCTATAAGCACCAATAGTTGTAAAACTTAAACTAAAATCTTTTACACCACCAGCAGGAATGTTATTGTTAGCATCTACAATTCCATCAACCGTAAAAGTATGTTCTAAAATATCATTATTTACAACGTGTAATTGTAAATCATCTCCCTCATTTAATTCAATAATTACATTCTCCAATTTAAAATTAACCGAATCATTAAACACACAAGCTTGAAAGGTAAAACTGCCTAAAGTGTAAGGAGCTTTATTGATATATAAAGTGTCGTAAACAGTTACTGAAAATGTTAACTTTGCAACAAACAAACACCAAATTAATGTAGTTAATGTTTTCATACAAACACAAATATAAGCTATTTTGGCGTAGAGATAATACATTATTAATCATTAAATTGGAATCCTATTAAATTAAAAAAGCCATATTGCCTAATGCCTTGGATACATTTAAACATTGATTTTAAAGGTCAAGTTAAGGCGTGTTGTGTATCTTCAATTACTTATGGTAACATTAATCGGCAAAGTGTTAATGATATTTGGAAAGGTAAACAAATTCAACAAATTAGAAAACAATTTTTAAAAGGAGAAGTTGACAATAGATGTTTGGTGTGTATAAATAGAGAAAAAAGCGGTGCTAAAAGCCTAAGACAAGAAACCTTTGAAAATTATTCCTTTGTAAACATAGTTGATAATCCTAAACCTATTTATTTTGACATTAGGTTTTCTAACGTTTGTAATTTTAAATGTAGAACTTGTTGGCACGGCGCAAGTTCTAAGTGGTTTGAGGATGCAAAAAAACTAAAATCAACCGCAAGTAAACACGCCATTATTAAAAACATTGAGGATGTTAAATATTTTATCTTTAAAAATGAAAACTATCTTATAAACGCTAAAGAAATTTATTTTGCTGGAGGAGAACCTTTAGTTACGGAAGAACATTATTGGTTGTTAGAGTTTCTACTAGAAAACCACCAAAACTTAAACCAACTTAAACTGCGTTATAACACCAATTTTTCAGTATTAAAATTTAAAAACTATGATGTTTTAGATTTTTGGAAATATTTTAAAGTGGTTGAAATACAAGCAAGCATTGATGAATCTGAGCAATTAGGCGAGTATATTAGAAAAGGTTTTAACTGGCAAACGTTTTTGAGTAATTTATCTAAAGTAAAATCCTATAAAAACATTAAATTTAAAATTGCACCTACTGTTTCTGTGTTCAATGTAAAAACACTCCCAAGTTTTTATCAGCTATGTGTTTCTCAAAATATGATTGACCCCAAACATTTTTACATTAATTTATTAGACAGACCTTATCACTACAATTGTAAGGCACTGAGTCCATTACAAAAACAAAAGATAAATCAGGTTTATACAGAATTCTATCAATGGTGTGAACAAAACAAAACAGACCATTCAATTGTTAAACAATTTAAAGCCGTTCAGTCTTTTATGAATGCGGATGATTATTATGATAAACACTATCAAAAATTTTTAAAAATCACCCAACAACTTGACGATATTAGAAAAGAAACTTTTTCTCAAATAGAATAGCCGTCTTTTAAACTTGTATTTATCCGTTTGAGTTATTCTTTAGAGGTGTTTAGCAATAGTTTTCCTATATTCGCAAAAAAAAATGTATTATGTCAAAAGAGAGAAAACCCATATCGTTTATAAAAATATTTTTTGCTAGTTTATTAGCCATTTTTGTTTCTTTAGGGTTAATTTTTATTATATTTTTTGGAATGATTAACGCAATGATGCCCGTTCCAAATCAAATTAGCAAGAATACTGTTTTACATTTAAAACTTAATTCGCCAATAAGTGATTTAACTTATATAGATTTTAATCAAACCACATTACAATTAGAAAAAAGATTAGGATTAAAAGATATTTTGGTTGGTATTGAATCTGCAAAAACCGATAAAAAAGTCAAGGGGATTTTTATTAATGTTGCTGACCTCAACACAGGAATGGCAAATGTTAAAGAAATAAGAGATGCCTTGGAAGATTTTAAATCTTCTGGTAAATTTTTGGTGGCGTACAACGAAAATTACACAAAAAAAGGATATTATCTATCTTCTGTAGCTGATGAGGTTTATGTTTTTCCTTCTGGCTTGTTTGATTTTTTAGGTTTAGGTATTGAAACTATGTTTTTAAAAGGTGCCTTAGAAAAGTTAGACGTTAAAATGCAAATTATAAGAGGTACTAACAACAAGTTTAAATCAGCGGTTGAGCCTTTAATGTACGAAAAAATGAGTGATGCCAATAGAGAACAAACTCAAAAATACCTTGATGCTTTATGGAATGAAATGTTAAAATCAATAGAAAAAGACAGAGGTGTATCTATAAACACACTAAACGAAATTGCTGACAGTGTGTATATCAGACGTTCAGCACAAGCGGTAGATTACAAATTGGCAGATGGCGTAAAATATTATGATGAAATTTTGGAAATTTTAGCGGCAAAATCTGGGGTGAAAGGCAGTGATGAAGTAGAGTTATATCCGTTTAGTAGATATGCCATTAAAAAAGGTAAAAATAAAATTTTAAAAGCTAAAAGTAAAGGAGTTAATATTGCCGTTGTTTTTGCCGAAGGTGAAATTGTAGATGGCAATGGAAAACTAGGTCAAATTGGAGGGAATTCTATGTCGGCATTAATTAGAGAGGCTAGAGAGGACTCCACCATAAAAGCGGTTGTATTAAGGGTAAATTCACCGGGTGGTAGTGCTTTGGCAAGTGATATTATTTGGAGAGAAATCATTTTAACTAAACAAGTAAAGCCTGTTATTGTTTCAATGGGTAATGTTGCTGCGTCTGGAGGTTACTATATATCTTGTGGAGCCGATAAAATTTATGCACAACCCAACACCATAACAGGGTCAATAGGTGTGTTTGGAGTTATCCCTTTCACGGGTGATTTATTAAAAAATAAACTTGGTATTACCATAGACAGAGTTCAAACTAACGCACATTCAATTATGTCTTTTAATAAAAAATTGACAGAGGAAGAGTTTAAAATTATTCAACAAGGTGTTGACGATATTTATGATGATTTTATTTCAAAAGTAGGGGAAGGGAGAGGAATGAGTAAAGCAGAAGTTGATAGTATTGGTCAGGGTAGAGTATGGGCTGGTACAGATGCTATTAATATTGGCTTGGTTGATGCGTTTGGAGGTTTAAATGATGCCATTGCTGATGCCGCTGAAAGAGTAAATATACCAAAAGAAGACATTAAAATTAAAGTGCTTACCACAATTAAAACAGACAAAATGATGGAACTCATTGAAAGTTTTAGCGAAGAAGAATCTCAAGCCACAGAGTCTAAAATTCAACAACAATTAATGGAAATGTATCACTACGTAAAACAGATTGAAAACCATTCTGGTATTCAAGCCCGTTTACCATACTTATTTTGGATTGATTAAGTGTACATTCTATGTTAAAATACGTTTTAATCCCTTAAACATATATTCTTCCATCACACCTAAGTCGTGGTCTTTCATAAAAAGATTTTTCATTCTGCTGAGCAACACGTGAGCTTTGTTTTTGGTATATCCGTAGCGTTTGGCCGTGTTGGCTATTTTTTGTAACCTAACGTAATCATTGTCTTTGTCAAACTCTTTATGAATATGTTTGTAAATTTCTTTATCTACCTTTGAAAGTATTAACTCCCTTTCCGTATCTGTTTCAATGTAATCTGCATTAGCACAGTTTAGCATTAAATAGGCTTTAAACTCTTCTCTACTCCAGTTTGTTTCGTATGTTGTCATTATTTACGATATTTATTTTACATAAAGGTACAACAATAACCGTGATTTGTCAACTGAGTTTTAAAAGATTATATAATGATTATTATCACTTTTTAAAGCTAACTATTGAACATAAATTTGTCCGGGGATTTTATAAATTGAACCATCAGACCCTTTGGCAAAAATGTAGTAAATATAAACCCCATTTTCTACTCTATTTCCGGTTTTATCATTACCATCCCAAGCAAAATTAACGTCACCAGATTTAAAAACAACTTGGTCATATTTGTCTTTTATAACAATATTAAATTCAACAATATTGGTAGATTTAATTACAAATTCATCATTAATTCTGTCGTTGTTAGGAGTAATTACGTTTGGTATATTGTCAATAGACGATTCTGCTTTTATAACAATAATTTTTGATTCCTCAAACAGTTCATTATCTTTAGATATTAGCATTAAAACAACTTCATATTCCCCTGCCGATATGTAAGTGTGTGTTGGGTTTAAAAGATTTGAAGATTCTCCATCTCCAAAATGCCAAATAATTTTTTCATAGTTATTAGCATTTGCTATAAATTGATACTTAAACTTATTGTTAGTTGTTTGTACTTCAATTTTGCCTGTTGGAGATTCCGGTTTAGTTATTTTTGGTGTTGTCTTCTGAACAGTCGTAGGATGATTATCATTTACCTCATCATTTTTGTTCTCAGTTGTTTCATTTGACAATGGATGAGGCTGAGATTTATTATTTATGTTTGTTTTAACCGCATCATTAACAATAATTTCGTTAGATGGATTATTTCCTTCTTTTTCACGGTCTATTTCTGGATGATTTTGAGTAAGTTCTTTCACTGTCTCATCTTGATGAGCTTCAATAACTGGGTCGTTACCTTGTGCTATAATTGTTGGTGTAGTTTTAACCTTTTTTATATCAGACAG
>DQTE01000237.1 GCA_015662905.1 Crocinitomix sp.
AATTAAATAAAAACAAGTAAATTATGAGAAAATTAAAAATGAAAAAAACAATTGGCTTTTTAGCCTTAATATTGGTAGGTGTAGGAAGTGTTTATGCAGCCGATCCAGATCCGTTTGCAACTGCTGCTTCTAAAATTACTGGTATGAGTAGCTCAATGATGGATTTATTTGATGTATTGATTGGTGTTGGATTGATTTTTGGTGGCGTGCATGTGTTTATTAAAATGAAGACAGGTGAAGGCTCGGAAGGAAAAAAAGCATTAATGAATACGGGAGGTGCATTACTTTTTGCTATCGTTATCAGAGTTATTATTGGAACATTTATTAATTAATGGAGAATAAAATCTACAAATTAAAAACGTTTAAGAGGATAAATCAAGATGCAACAATTCTTGGTTTTCCTTTTTCTGTATTTTTTATTCTATTTATTTGGATGCTTATTTTTGGAATGTTAATAGTTTCGGCTAAATTTATTATGAAAATACCACTGATTTTAATAGGGCTGGGAGGTGTAGGTTTGATGTCTTATATCTATAATAAAAAAGGACTGAAAAACCTTCAAAAAGCATATGATTTGTATTTCAAAAAAGTAGATGTAATAAAAATTAATGAGCAAATAATTATCAAAAAATTAAAGTTAAAATAAATGAGTAAATATAATATAAATGATATTATTCCAGTTGCTGCTATTGATGATAATGTATTATTATTAAATAGTGGTAGTGTAGCAATTTGCTATAAAATGGAAGTGCCTGAAATATTTACTTTACATGCTGATGATATTAATAATATTATTGATATTCTTTCTAAATCTATTTATTCAAATATACCCGAAGAAACTGTTATTCATTTTCAATGGGATTATATAAAAAAGAAGTTTGATCCAAAAACATTAAAAAATAATACTTTTTTAGAAAAAGCAACTATAAAACATTTTAAGAATAGAGTTTATTTAGAACAATCTCTTTACGTTTATTTTATTTTACCTAAAGTAGCATCCTATAAAAATAATTATGGAAGTTTTAAAATTAGCTATTCTGGTAAAGAAGTGAAATATAAAACAGAACAAATTAAAACATTTTATGAAGCTATAAATAAAGGAACTAATAATATTTCATCCCATGAGTATTTTAATTTTGTAGCCCTTACTGAAACAGAAACAGAAAATTTAATTAAGTCTTATTTTACTTTTAATTCTAAAGTAAATACTGATTTAATATTAGATAAAAAAGGATTTAGATATGGCGATAAAGAATTACATATATATTCTCTTTGTGAAATGGAGAATCAAGCTGATGGAGAAATACCAATTGCAATAGTTAATTCTGATAGGAGTACGGATAAATCAAAATTTTATAGACCTTTTGTGTCTTGTTTTGGATTAGAATTAAATATCGAACATCGTGTAAATTTAATTATTTATTATGATAATCAATCTTATTGGAAAAAACAAATTGAACAAAAAATAGCCAAATTAAATGGTACTGCCTTAATGGGTCGTCAAAATTTACACAATGCACAAATTAATGAAGAATTTTTATCTGGTGTAGAAAATGATAATTTAAAAATAGTAAGATATCATTATTCAATAATGTTTTGGGAAGAAGATCCAATACTTGCTAAAAAAATGGATAATAAAATTAGTGGATTATTTGATGTTTTAGGCTTAAAGCCTTACAAACCTATTGAGGATAGTTATTTGTATTTATTAGGAACATTTCCTGGTAATGCAGATATGATGCCACTAAGTGAAACAATACTATCTTATGATAGTTATCCTTTTTTGTTTTTTAATCCTGAACAAAATTATAATTCAGATAATGATGGTTTTATTTTTAATGATAGATTAACACAATTACCTATTTTAATTGATACTTTTCACAAACCGTATTTAACAAAAGAAATTGAAAATAGAAATTTTCTAATAATTGCACCTTCTGGTGGTGGAAAAAGTTTTTTGGCTAAAAGTAATTTAAGACAATTTGTTGAAAAAGGGAATACAAAAACTGTTGTTATAAATATTGGTGGAGATTCTAAAATCGCTAAAACATATCACAAAGAAAGTTTATATTATATATATGAAGAGGGCAAGGCACTTGAGGTTAATCCTTTTTACATTTATAATAACAATATTAATACCGATAAAATAGAGTTTTTAATTGATTTTATAGCTATCCTATGGAAAAATGGTGAGGAATTATCTAATGATGAAAGAAGTGTTTTAAATGAAGTTTTTATTGATTTTTATAATCTTAAAGATGCTAATGATGAAATCATTAATAAAACAAATTTAGAAAAAGGGAAGATGAATGTTAGAGGGTTTTATCAATTTTTAGTTGATAATTCTAAAAATTATCAAAATGAGAAGTTAATTAATATTGATTCTTTATTGATTAATTTAAAAAAATATGCTGTTGGTTCATACGCTAATTTATTTACTCAAGGAGAACCTGCTAAAATTGAAGGTAAATCTTATATTGAATTTGAATTAGATAATATTAAAGATCATCCGATATTATTTCCAATTTTCGGAATGCTTATTTCTGATTTAACATTTAATACTATTTGGAAACAAGATGGTACAAAAAAAATGTTTTTTATTGACGAAGCTTGGAAAGTTTTAGAAAAGAAAGGTATGGCATCGCTTTTGAAATATCTTTATAAAACAATTAGAAAATTTGATGGTTCTGTTGGTATTGCTGTGCAACAAATTACCGATATTCCAGATAATGAATTAGGTAGAGCAATTATTGGAAATTCATCTATAAAATATTTATTAAACCATTCTAAAGTAATTTCAGATATTCCTGATTTACAAAGAAGATTGAGTTTAAGTGATAAAACAATAAGTTTATTACT
>DQTE01000095.1 GCA_015662905.1 Crocinitomix sp.
AATTTTATATCAGATAGAAATAACGATTTTTCTTTTATTGATGCACAAGCAGTTGTAATTAAACAATTACATTTAAGAGTGTTAGCGAGAATTGTAATGTCAATTCGTAACAAAAAATATCAATTCAAAATCTTTTCAACTTATGATGATGCCTATGATTGGATAAGTTCGGTTAAAAAAGTTAGCCAACTTCAAAAATAATTTAGCACCTTTGTCGTTATCAATTTTGCAATATTGAAATTATCTGTCATCATAGTAAATTATAATGTGGAGTACTTTTTAGAGCAGTGCTTAAACTCTGTGTATAAAGCTTTAAAATTAGTTCAAGGAGAAGTATTTGTCGTTGACAACAATTCTATTGATGGTTCAGTAGAAATGGTAAAACAAAAATTTCCACAAGTCCATTTAATATCCAATACAGTAAATACTGGATTTTCTGTAGCAAATAATCAAGCCATTAAGCAAGCAAAAGGAGAGTATATTCTACTACTAAATCCTGACACTATTGTTGAGGAAGATACCTTTAAACAAGTCATAGACTTTATGGATAAACATCCAGAGGCAGGTGGATTAGGTGTTAAAATGATTGACGGAAAAGGAATTTTTTTACCAGAATCAAAACGTGGATTACCAACACCAGAAGTCGCCTTTTATAAAATTTTTGGACTATCAAAATTGTTTCCTAAATCTAAAAAATTTGGTAAATATCATTTATCCTATTTAAGTAATGACGATATACATCAAATTGATGTTTTATCAGGCGCTTTTATGTTAATGCGTAAACAAACCTTAGACAAAATAGGTTTACTTGATGAAGCTTTTTTTATGTATGGAGAAGACATTGATTTAAGTTATCGTATTATATTGGGCGGGTATAAAAATTACTATTATCCTAAAACAAGAATAATTCACTATAAAGGAGAAAGTACAAAAAAAAGTAGCGTTAACTACGTATTTGTTTTTTATAATGCAATGATAATTTTTGCACAAAAACATTTTTCGCAAAAAAATGCAAAACTCTTTTCTTTTCTCATCAACTTAGCCATTTATTTTAGAGCTTCTATTGCTTTATTCCACAGATTTATAAAAAAAATTGCTTTACCACTAATAGACTTAACTATTACAACATTAGTTCTATTTACAATAACCACAGTATATCAAAACTATCAGCAAATAAAATTCCCAGATTTTGCACAAAAAACCTTAGTTGCTTATGCTGTAATTTGGTTGCTCAGCATTCTGTTTTCAGGTGGATATGACAAACCAATCAAGCTCATAAAATATTTAATAGGAGTAAGTATAGGTACGGGTATTATTTTAATGATTTATGCCTTACTACCTAAAGATTTTCAATTTTCAAGATTAATTATTTTAATTGGCGGAGGAACAACTTTATTATATTATATAATTTCAAGGTTGATTTTACATTTTGTACTACCATCACATAGAATAGGGGGGGCAAAACAAAAAAAAATAGCCATAGTGGGTGACCAACAAGAGGTTGAAAGGGTTCATCACATCATAAAAAATACCCTTAATAAAGTTCAAGATGTATTTTATGTATCTGCAAATCAGCAAAAGCCAAATTCTCAATTTATAGGCACTTTTAACCAATTAGACCAAGTTATAGATATTCATAAAATAAATGAAGTCATCTTTTGTGCAAAAAATGTTACTGCAGAACAAACCATCAACCAAATGTTAGCCCTTGACAAGCAAAATGTAGAGTTTAAAATATCTCAACCAGAATCAGCCTTTATAATAGGTTCTAATTCCATAGATACACAAGGTGATTTGTATGTAATGGACATCAACCAAATTGATAAACCAGCAAACAAACGTAACAAAAGAATGTTAGACCTATTTTTATCATTTTTTATGTTGTTATTATCACCTTTTACCCTATTATTTTACAAACAAAAAAAGCAATATCTTAGCAATATGCTAAAAGTTTTGTTGGGCGGTTTATCTTTTGTAGGATACACAAAAATTAACCACTCGTCTAATTTAAAATTACCAAAAATAAAGCAAGGTATTTTAAATACAAAAGACATGATAAATGCTAAAGCTAAATTAGATCACAATGCCATTTCGCGTTTAAATTTAATTTATGCCAAAAATCACTCTGCATTATCAGATCTTAAAATAATCTTAAAAAATTTAAAAAATTTAGACCAATAGAATTTTAGTTGACTTTCCGTTAAACTAAAAATAAAACTACAAACTTTCTGACAATTCTTTAAAACGTTTATCAGCTTTAAGAGCTAATGTATCAACCTCAAGTGATTTTTCATTATACCCTTTTAATAATAAATTATCAATATCTTTAAGTCTTGATAGGGCTACATATCCTTGTCCAGGTTCAAAAGTTTTGGTTAAATCCATTTCAACCACATCTAACGTCATTCCTTGACTTTTATGAATTGTAATAGCCCAAGCCAAACGTAATGGCAATTGATTGTAAGAAGCAATTTCATTTCCATTTTCATCTTCAATTATCCAAAATTCTCTATAAACAGTTATTGTTCTACCATTTGTTGTTTTTACAATAGGGTAGTCTTTAACTGAAAAGTCAATTACTTTACCCAAAGTGCCGTTTACAATATTTTTTTCTGTATTATTTTTGACAAACATTACCTTAGCACCTATTTTAAGTTCAATTTTGTTAGGGGCTAATACTTGTTTTTTTAAAGTGTTTACTATGGTTTTATCACCCTTTGTTTTGGCTTCATAAAAGTAAGATTCAGTTTTAAGTTGACTTAAACGTTCAAGGTTAATTTTATCTACATCAATATTGTGTGTATATAGTTTAGTTGGTTCAATCTTGTTTTTAAATTGGGTTTTAGCGGCATTATTTAATAATTCAATACTTTTTGATGACACATTTTGAGTTCTAATTTCTTGTAAAATAGTAATTAAATCATTTTTTGTTTGCCGATATTGTTTTGTTAAATAGCAAATTTTAAAGTCGGCAAACTGCCAAGATTTACTCATAAAACAAAATTTGTCTTTACTACGTTCATTTTTTTTACCAACGGGTGGCAATTGAAAAAAATCACCACATAAAACCACTTGTAAGCCACCAAATGGTCGTGGGTCACCTAAACAGGCTTCAAGTATATAATGAATACTATCTAATTGGTCTTTATGTAGCATAGAAATTTCATCAATAATAAGTACATCTGTTTGATGGATTCTATCCATAAATTGTTCATTACGTTTAAGTTTATTAATGTCTTTTGAGGTAATTTCTTGCTTTATGCCAATACCCGACCAAGAATGTATAGTAGTTCCTTTAATATGCGTTGCCGCTATACCTGTTGATGCAGTAATGGCAACACGTTTTTTTTCTTTACGTAAATGCTTAATAAATTGATTTAACAGGTAAGTTTTTCCTGTGCCAGCTTGACCTGTTAAAAAAACATTGTATCCTGATTTTAATATAGTAAAGGCTTTGTCCTGCGTCATTGTTTTAAAAGAATTCTTAATTCACTCTCTAAGCCATTTACTTTTATTTCGTACATTAATTGCATATAACGCCCTAATTTACCTTCAGGAAATCCTTTCTTTCTAAACCATACATAATAGGGTTCAGGCAGTGTAAGTAGTGCTTGCCCTTTGTGTTTTCCAAAAGGCATTTTGTAATTAATGGCTTCTATGAGTTCTTTTCTATTTTGAGCTTGGCTTTGCATATTACAAATGTAGAAAATAAAAGCAACAAAAAGTTGTTATAAGAACTCTCTTAAAGAAAACACTATAATTTAAACCATTCTTTTACATTAATTTGAGGATAATTACCATCATATATAAACTCATTGGTTGTTGGATTGTAGGTGTAATCTTTTTCCCACTCTTTAATATTGTCCATTACGGCTTTTATAGATACCATAATGTATTCAACTTCACTGTTAGTCATAGTTGGGTGAATAGACATTCTAACCCAACCTGGTTTTTCAGAATTGTTTCCTTTTAAAATTTCACAAACAATTTTTTGAGAGAACGCTTTATTAACATTTAGTAAAATATGACCATAAGTTCCTGCACAAGCGCAACCACCACGTGTTTGAATGCCAAATCTGTCATTTAAAATTTTTACAAATAAGTTGTAGTGAATATCTTCAACATAAAAAGAAAAAACGCCTAATCTATCTCTGTGTTTATCGGCCAAAACGTGAACTTTAGTCCCCATTTTATCAAAATGATTAAATACAATGTTAATGAGTTCTTCCTCTCTTTTTAAAATGTTATCCACCCCCATTTTTTCTTTAAGTTTAATAGCTAAGGCTGTTTTAATGCCTTGTAAAAAACCAGGAGTTCCACCATCTTCGCGTGTTTCAATATCTTTAATATAGCCGTGATTACCCCAAGGGTCAGTAAAAGTAACAGTGCCCCCTCCCGGATTATCAGGAATGTTTTTATTGTATAAATTTTTATTAAAAACCATTACACCAGATGTAGCAGGTCCACCCAAAAATTTATGAGGGGATAAAAAAACGGCGTCTAATTGTTCTGATTCATTTTCTGGATGCATATCAATATCTACATAAGGTGCGGAACAAGCAAAATCAACAAAACAATAGCCATTATTTTGGTGCATAATTTCAGCTATTTTATGATAAGGTGTTTTTATACCTGTAACATTTGAACAGGCAGTAACAGAGGCAATTTTAATTTTTCTGTTTTCGTGCTTTTTTAACAAGCGTTTTAAATCTTCTAAATCAACTAAACCATCTTTTGTCTGACCTATAATTTCAACAACTGAAGCCGTTTCTAACCATGATGTTTGGTTAGAGTGGTGTTCCATGTGCGTAATAAAAACAACAGGTAGTTTTAGAGTGTCAAAGTCTATACTAATACCATCTTTTAAAAATACGTTTGGATTTTCTGGATATTTGATTCCTAAAATGCGTTGTAGTTTATTAATAACACCAGTCATACCAGTACCAGAAAATAACAAAACATCATTTTGGTTAGCATTTACATGAGATTTAATAGTGTCTTTTGCCAAGTGATAGGCTTGTGTCATAGCTGTACCAGTAACTGTTGTTTCAGTGTGGGTATTGGCCACTAAAGGCATGATTTGATTTCTAAGTCTGTCCTCAATACCCTTATACAAACGTCCACTGGCAGTCCAGTCGGCATACACAATTTGCTTTAAGCCATAGGGGGTTTCAAACGCTTTGTCTATTCCAATAATGTTTTGTCTAAATTTTGAGAAGTATTTTTCGAGCATTTATTTTGTTGGTTAGTTAGATAGACAAATTTAACATAAATTGAATAAATTACGTTATATATAAACCGTATAAATTAGATATATTGTCAATCCCTTCCTAAACGTTTAAAAAATAAATAAAAAAAGAGAATGATTTTTAAGTATCTCAATTAACTTTGAGTTGAACAACAAAAAATATCACTCTCTATGTCAAATATATCACTTTTTGGTCAGATAATTTAAAAATTAGACCGTTCAATTTTCACTAAACTAGTAAAAGAGCATAAAACAGATAAA
>DQTE01000287.1 GCA_015662905.1 Crocinitomix sp.
TACCGGTGCATTAGAGAAAAAAACATAACACTTTTCCATTATCTGAGAAAATTAAGTTTTTTACGCGTAGAAACGAAATCTGATAATTTCTAAGATGGATGCGCACCGCCTGTCTGGGTTTATACAGGAGTTTGCGTGTCTCAAACCTACACCACACTAGTACTGACGTACATTTTGACTTTTATGCACAAAGTTGTATTTGCTTTTTAAGGTGTTTATGAATGCTACGCTTTTAGTTACGAACATACATACTGATTTAAAAGGTAGGATATTAATTTTCAATTAAACTCAATCCTATACGTTTTCTTTCTACATCAACTGATATTACTGTTGTCACCACTTGTTCATCTATGCTAATAAAATCTGTAGGGGTTTGTACAAATTCTCGGCTTAATTTTGTTTTATGTATTAAAGCATTCTCTTTGATGCCAATGTTTACAAAAGCTCCAAAATCGGTTACGTTAGTAACAATGCCGTTTACTTTTTGTCCTACAATTAAATCGTTAATGGTTTTTAAATTAGGTGTAAATTCAAATATTTTAGCTTGCTTACGTGGATCTAATCCCGGTTTTTTTAATTCATTTATAATATCGTTGAATGTATATTCGCCTATTTGAGTTTCAAAATCAGAATAGTTTAGTGTGTCAAGCAAATTAACATTTCCGATTAAGTCTGATATTTGCGTTTTTAAATGTTTGGCTATTTTACCAATAAATGCATAGTTTTCGGGGTGAACAGCACTGTTGTCAAGAGGGTTTTTAGACTGAGGTATCCTTAAAAATCCGGCTGATTGCTCAAAAGATTTCGCCCCCATTTTAGGAATATTTTTCAATTCATCTCTTGATGAGATTAAGCCGTTTTTTTCTCTGTAACTGATAATATTTTCTGCCAATTTTAATCCCAACCCTGACACATAAGCCAATAGGTATTTAGATGCTGTATTTACGTTAACACCAATTTTGTTTACAGAGTTTTCTACCACAAAATCCAAGGCTTTTTTTAATTTGGTTTGGTTAACGTCATATTGATACTGCCCAACCCCTAATGATTTTGGGTCTATTTTAACCAATTCTGCCAATGGGTCTAACAAACGTCTGCCAATAGAAACAGCTCCTCTAACGGTTACATCATAGTCCGGAAATTCTTCACGTGCAATTTTAGAGGCAGAATATATAGAAGCGCCATCTTCTCTAACAACAAAAACACTTACGTCTCTTTTAAACCTTAAATGTTTAATCCAATTTTCTGTTTCTCTTCCTGCAGTACCATCACCAATAGCAATCACGTCAATTTTGTACATTTCTATTAGTTGAGATAGTTTAGATGAGGCTTTACTTTTATCATTTTTAGGTGGGTGAGGATAAACAGTAGTGTTGTGAACTAATTTACCACTTTTGTCTAAGCAAACTACTTTGCAACCTGTTCTAAACCCTGGGTCAATTGCCAAGCAATTTTTAGCCCCGACGGGTGGTGCTAATAGTAATTTTTCTAAATTTTTCTGAAAGGTTTTGATAGAGGCATCATCTGCAATATTTTTGTAATGATTTTTAGTTTCTGTTTCTAAACTTGGTTGTAAAAGTCGTTTATAGGCATCATTTATTGCTTGTTTAACCAATTCCGAATTTTCGTTGTTTGACTTTACATAAAAGCGTTCCATCCAACTAATTGCGTAATCTTTGTTAGGTTCAATTTTCACGCGTAAAAAACCTTCTTTTTCTGCCCGTAGTATGGCAAGTAGTCTATGTGGTGGACAATTAGATAAGCGTTGTGAGTACTCTAAAATATCACGGTATTTTTGTTTGGTTTTAAGCTGTTCTTCACTTAATTCTTTTTTTGAGTTTATGGGTTTAGTTACAATTTGGCTATGCTCTAAAAAGGACTGACGTAATTTCTCTCTAACAATATCGTTTTCATTTATCCAATCGGCAATAATATATGTTGCGCCTTCAATGGCTTTTTCAGTTGTTGGGTAGTCTTTATTGATAAATCTTTCGGCTGTGTATTGAGGGTCGCCATTGGCTTGTTTCATTATAATTTTAGCCAAACCCGTCAACCCCGCTTTTTTGGCTTTTTCTCCTTTGGTTAAACGTTTTGTTTTAAAAGGCAAATAGTAGTCTTCTAATTTATAAATGTCAAAACAATCTTCAATTTTAGCTTTTAATGCGTCTGTCAGTTTGTTTTGTTCTTCAATGGTTTTTAAAATAAACATTTTTCTTTTTTCAATCTCCTCAAATTGTTGGTTTAACTCTTGAATTAAAGCAATATCTACTTCATTTAAGTTTTGTGTTTGTTCTTTTCTATATCTGGAAATAAATGGTATGGTTGCGCCTTCATTTAACAGTTTTAATGTTTGTGTAATTTGTATTGGCTTAAACGTAGAACAGTTTTGTATGTATTGTATGGTTGTCATCTTTTAAAATGTATCATTTATTAATTACATTACCAATTTGTACAATCGGTTAATGTCTTTTTCGAGTTCTAAAATAGAAACATATTTACTTTTTCTGATGTATTCTTTACCTTCAAAAAACACCAAAATAGTTGGGTTTGCAAATACTTGAAATTCGTTAGATAATTCCGGTTGTTCAACAGTATCTATGATTTCAAAATCCATTTTGTTAAACTTATCATTTATTAGCCGTTGCACTTTTGGTCTGAGTGCCATACAAGGTGGGCAATTATCGTTTTTAAAGTAAAGTAAAATTCCTTTTGCAGTTTTAATTTTTTGTTTTAAACCAATATTCATTTAAGGTGATATTTGTTGTGGTATTTTTCTGATAATTGTTTTTGATGATTACTTAAATCAATGAATCGTCCTTTAACAAAAGCTAAAACGACATTATTTGTACGCATATCAAGTGCGTTTCCGTCAGAGACAAAGAGTGTGGCGTCTTTACCTTTTTCAATTGAACCTACCTTATCATCAATGTTTAAAATTTTTGCCGCGTTGTATGAAATACTTGCAATGGCTTGTTCTTCTGTTAATCCGTATGCCATTGCTGTCCCAGCTAAAAAAGGTAAGTTTCTGGTGTTCATTACTTCCATTTGTCCTGCATTTTGAATACAAAACAACACACCTGCATCTTGTAATTTTTTTGGTAATTCATACACAATAGATGTTAAATCTCCTTCAAAGTGAGGTAAATGATGAGGGTTTTCAAGCATTACTGAAAAATGATTTTCTTTTAATCGTTCAGATAATTTGTAAGCATCATAGCCTCCCACAATTACAGGGTATTTTAATTTAAAGCGTCTTGAAAAGTCAATAACGTCATTAATTTCAGGGGCAAAATTTGTGTGAAAATATACCCTTTGATTACCTTTAAAAACGTTAATCATAGCTTTTAATTTTAAATCGGTTGGATTAGGATGTTTTAACTGTGCATAGGCTATAGCTTTTTTAAAAAATTCTATCAATTGAGTGATAGTTTGTTTGTATTTAGGGTTTGGTTTTATTTCTCCCGGTTCTGCCCACCAACCTGTGTTTGTAAATTTGCTTGGCCAATTGATATGAATACCGTCATCAATTTTTAGAACTGCATCTTCCCAATTCCATCCGTCCATATTCATTACAGATGAAGTGCCTGAGATTAATCCACCTCTTGGTGTTGGTTGACAGATTAACACGCCGTTGGTTCTTATGGTGTAAAGCACTTTTGAGTCGGTATTGAAAGCAATTAACGCTCTAACGTGAGGGTTTATCAACCCTGTTTCTCTAAAATCATTAGTTGCTCTTACAGCATCAATTTCAGTTAATCCAATGGTTGAATTTGAGGCGATAAAACTCGGATAGACTTGTTTGCCTTTAATGTCTATAATGGTGTCCCACTCTGTTTTATCAACTGAGTAAGTTAGGGCATTTTTAACAAAATCAATTTTACCATCTTTAATTCCAATTGCTGATTTGGTAACGGTTTCTCCATTACCAATGTGTGCAAAACCATTGAGTAATAAAATGTTTTTGAATTTTTGAGTTAAAGGTGTAGGTACTTGAGCATAAGTTGTCGCAAGGCTTAACACAAATACTATATTTAATAACGTTTTGATTATCATTTTTAATGTTTTTTGTTTATTCTCCAATAGTGTCACAGTGCCAATGTTTTTCTTTTTTAATGGTTGGTTTTTTTGTTGGTTCGCCGTTGTTTTTGGCTTCAATCATTAGTTTAATAATTCGTTTACGCTCTAATTGGTCGCGTTTGTATAGCTGTTCGTTTCTATATACGTCATACATTAAAATACCATCTATAAAAGTTTTTTCAACCTTTGCATTTATAGACAAAGGATTATCAGACCAAATAACAATGTCGGCATCTTTACCTACTTTTATACTTCCCATTTTGTGGTCAAGGTGAAGAAGCTTAGCAGGGTTTAGGGTTACCATTTTCCAAGCGTCTTGTTCAGACACGCCACCGTATTTTACAATTTTAGCGGCCTCTTGATTCAAACGTCTTCCCATTTCTGCATCATCAGAATTTAAAGCAGTGACAACACCTACTTTGTGCAAAATAGAGGCATTATAAGGAATAGCTTCATTTACTTCATACTTATACGCCCACCAATCTGAAAAAGTTGACGCACCTGCTCCGTGTCTTTTTAGCTTGTCTGCTACTTTATATCCCTCTAAAATATGGGTAAAAGTATTAACTGTAAACCCCATAGAATCGGCTACGTGCATTAACATATTAATTTCGGACTGAACATAAGAGTGACAGGTGATAAAACGTTTGTGTTTTAGGATTTGTAAAATAATCTCTAACTCCAAATCTTTGCGTGGTGGATTAGTTTTTTGTTTTTCCTTGTCTGACAATTTGTTGTAATCATCCCATAGTTTTTGATAGTCTTTTGCACGAATAAAAGCATCATAAAAGACTTGTTCAACCCCCATTCTGGTTTGAGGAAAGCGTATTCTGTTGTAATTTCCCCAATTAGATTGTTTTACATTTTCACCTAAGGCAAATTTAATAAATCCATCAGCATCTTTTATCAGCATATCTTGAGGACTAAATCCCCATTTGAGTTTAATTAAAGCCGATTGTCCACCAATAGGATTTGCAGAGCCGTGTAAAAGCTGAGCAGAGGTTACACCGCCTGACAATTGACGGTATATGTTTATGTCGTTGCTCCTTACAACGTCTGCAATGCTAACTTCAGCCGATACAGCTTGCCCACTTTCATTAACGCCTTTGCTTATAGCAATGTGAGAGTGTTCATCAATAATACCACAGGTAAGGTGTTTGCCTTTTGCGTCAATTTCCACACAGTTGGGTGGTAGTTTAATTTTTGATTGATTAACAGATTTTATTTTACCATCAGTAATTAACAAGTTTGCATTTTTAATAATTCCTTCTTCTTCATTTGTCCAAATGGTGGCATTTTTAATAAAAAAGGATTGTTGTTGAGGTAAACTATCAAAACCATACGCCATATTAGGATAAAAAGTACGTGAAATTGCAGAGGTATCTACTTTAAAACTTTCCTTTTTATTTTTGGATTTAAATGATTTGTTTTTAATGCCATTCCATTTTGTCCAACTACCGTTTGGCAATAGAGCGTTACCTTCAAAAATGCCTAACTTAAGATAAAACGAGCCATTTAATTGAATTACCCCTTTGTGTACATTATCATTAACCACAAAGGAAAAGCTACCTTGTTTACCCTCAAAACTAATACTCATTTTTGAGGTTAGGGTATCCATTTTTGTTACGCCTGTTAATGAATCTACAATTAGGTTATAACTTTTTATTGTGCCTGATGGTTTTTCAAGTTTTCCTTTAATTTCTACAGGGTAAACTACTTCGCCAATTTTAAAATCATAAGTTCCTCTTATATCAATTAGATGTCTGTCTTTAATAATGTGAGGTTTTCCGTCAATCCACGTTTCGTAAATTTCACCATTGGTAAATAAATCACCTTTAACTACAATAAAATTAGCGAATTTATTTTTTTCAAGTGTACCTATTATATTGTCAACGTTTAAAAAACGTGCAGGATTTTCAGTCAGTGCCTTTAATGCTGTTTGTTTAGGAAGACCGTGTTTTACAGTTTTACGCAGATTTTTTAAAAAGTCTTTTTTAGATGTTAAACCGTCGAGTGTAAAAGCAAACTCAACGTTATTTTTGTGAAGAATATACGGGTTGTATGGAGCCATTTCCCAATGTTTAAGTTGTTTCAAAGTAACAAATCTTGCCACAAAAGGGTCAGACAAATCAAAAGGTTTAGGAAAATTTAATGGTATTATCAATTTAGGATTTAATGCGCTAATTTCATTGATTCTTTCATAACAATCGTTTGCTGTTTTAATGATGAAATCTATCCCAAATTCTTTTGCAATTTTCATTACTCTTAACACTTCCAACTTATCATCTACCTTAAATATGTGTGGTAGATTGTAGTTAGCTAGGGCAGATTCAAAACTATAATTTTCATTTTGTTTATGCTTTAAGTTTTCATACCACATTAAGTCGTAATAAAATTGTTTAATTAAGGCAATGGCACCCATTTGAGATGAAGGATAGGCTTGTTTTGAAACACCCTTGGAAAAAGAGTAGTGATTGGCTACTTTGGTTTTGATAATATTGTCTTTTAATGGTTGGTCAGATAAGTTGATTAAGCAAGATGTGCCTCTTAAAATACCATCATTTTGATGAACGTTTACGGTTGCAAATCCATTGTTTATCCACTGTTGTTTTGTTGATTTTTTCTTTTCTGTACTTTTAGATAACTGTTGAGGGTCAATTAATTCAAATGCGTTTGTTTCAGGGTGGACAGCTTCATTCCAATAATACGGACCCAATTTTAGTGTAGTTAGTTGTGGATAAGGTGTTTTATGTTTTGAGATTCTTTTTGTGATAGATAAAGAAGAATATACATCAACGAAAGCGGGGTAAATATTGTATCCTTTTAGGTCAATTTCTACACAGTTGTTTGGTAATTTAAACTGTTTTCCAATTTTTTGAATGATTCCGTTTTTAAAGATGAGTGTGCCATTTTCAATGATTTGAGTAGAAGATATGTGAATAGTAGCGCCTGTAATTGCATAATACGTATGATTAGTTTGATAAACGCCGTTTTGCGGGGTTATTTCTTGTGTAAAAACATAAGAGGTGTAAAAAAAGAAAATTGCAAAAACAAAATGCAATTTTGTAATTTTAAACCAATTTAAGTGTGGTAAGGTATTGTTTTTTTCTTTTTTCATTGAGCAAAAATAACAATTATTTTCAGAACATATTAAGTATTACAAAAACAGTTCATGACTTATAATATTAACAAAAATTTAAAAAATATGTTCAATTAGTAAAGTATAAATTGTATTTTTGCAGTTAAATATAAATAATATGTTACACGCACATTCAGGATTTAGATGGTTAGCTTTGATATTGATTGTATTGACAATTATAAAAGCGTTTAAAGGGATAAAAAATGCAGAAGATTACACCGTTAAACATAAAATGTTAGCACTTGGCACATTAATAATGTTTCATTTGCAATTTTTAATTGGTTTTAGTTTATATTTTACAGGGGCAAAGACAAAGTTTTTTGATATGTCTCAACCGTTTAGATTTTTTACGATTGAACACCCATTAATGATGATTATAGCCATAATACTTGTAACAATGGGGTATTCTAAATCAAAGAAAGAAGAGTATTCAAATAAGAAATTTAGAAAGATATTGATATTCTATACTGTTGCTTTATTTATTACTTTAATTGCTATTCCTTGGCCATTTAGAGCAGAATTAGATGGAGGTTGGTTTTAATAGAATTATTTGTGATAGAAAAAAATAAAACTTCTTCAAAAAATAAGGTTGAAACAGCTGTTTTAATAGGCGTTATAACGTCTGACCAAACAGAAGAAATGACACAAGAATATATTGATGAATTAGAGTTTTTAGCTCACACGGCAGGAGCTGTAACTAAGCGTAAGTTTTTACAGCGCTTAGACAAACCCCATAACAAAACTTATATTGGTAAAGGAAAATTAGAAGAAGTTAAGCAATATATTGATGACAATGAAATAGATATTGCCATTTTTGATGATGAATTATCACCATCTCAGTTAAGAAATATCGAAAAAATCTTAGAAATTAAAATCCTTGACCGCAACAATTTAATTCTTGATATATTTGCTACAAGAGCGCAAACAGCACACGCCAAAACACAAGTAGAATTGGCTCAGTATCAATATTTGTTGCCACGTTTAACAAGAATGTGGACACACTTAGATAGAATTAAAGGGGGGATTGGAATGAGAGGTGCTGGTGAAACTCAAATTGAAACAGATAGACGTATTATTCAACAAAAAATTTCTTTATTAAAGGAAAAGCTAAAGAAAATTGACAAACAAAAACAGATTCAAAGAGGTAATAGGGGACAATTGGTGAGAGTTGCTTTGGTGGGATACACCAATGTTGGAAAATCAACCATAATGAATGTATTGAGTAAATCGGAAGTTTTTGCTGAGAACAAATTGTTTGCCACCTTAGATACAACGGTAAGAAAAGTTGTGATTGAAAATTTGCCATTTTTATTGTCAGATACGGTTGGGTTTATACGAAAATTACCTCATCAATTAGTAGAATCTTTTAAATCAACTTTAGATGAAGTGCGTGAGTCTGACATTTTAATTCACGTTTTAGATATATCTCACCCTTATTTTGAAGACCAATTTAATGTTGTAAACAAAACCATTGCCGAAATTGATGGTTCAGACAAAAAAACTTTTGTCGTTTTTAATAAGGTAGATGCTTATAATCCTAAACCAGAGGAAGTTGGTTATCACCCAGAGGGAAAACAGTTTGCTTTAAATGAGCTTAAAAAAACGTGGATGGCTAAACTTAACGACCAATGTGTTTTTATATCTGCAAGAGATAAAACAAACATTAAAGAGCTTAAAACGCTAATTTATAAAGAGGTAAGAGCTATTTTTGAAAAACGTTACCCTTACCATCACTTTTTATATTGATTTTAACTTATTTTAAAACATTAATTGTTCCGTAGTATTCGTGAGGAATACCTTCTTTATCTGTGATTTTTGCTTTATACACTAAAGTATTGTCAGCAATAATTTTACCTTTATAAGTTCCATCCCATTCAAAATAAATATCAGTAGTGTAATAAATTAAATCACCCCAACGATTAAAGATGTAAAACTCCATTTCTGTTGCTCCAATAGAACTAACTTTAAAAGTGTTGTTAAAACGGTTTTGATCGGGCGTGAAGGTGTTTGGGATATATACATAAAACTCAGGTTTTATATATACCATTCTACGTAAGGTATCAGTACAACCGATTTCATTAATAGCAACCAATTCCACTTCTTGCCATCCCCATTCGTTATAAGTTGTGTTAGGTGAATGTTGAGTTGAAGTTTCACCATTATTAAAATCCCATATCCAGGCCACTGAACCGTCTGAGTTATTTTGGAACGACACAGGTAATCCTTGCATTGGCTCGCTGGTCAGCACATTAAAACTTGCAAAAGGTCTAATGACATTTACTGTGGTTTCGCCGTCTAAATAATAGGTATGACAACCGTCTTCAATTGCTACTGTATAAGTTGTCGTGCTCTGTGGACTTACCGTAATTTCATTGGTTGTTTCCCCAGTACTGTACCAATAATACGTAAAATCACCCAAGCCTCCTTGTGCCTCAGCCCAAATTGTAGTGGTATCCCCCGGGCAAATTAATTGGTCAGGACTCATAGTAAATGTTAAAACAGGAGTGGTTACAGTAAAAACCACATCATCACTAATTGTAGCGCCACAGCCATCTGTTGCAGTAACAGTATAAGTGGTGGTAGTCATTGGAGAAACATTTATTACTGGAGAGTTTCCAATGGTATTACCATTTTCCTCCCAAATATAAGTGAACATACCTTCTCCGTTTTGTGCCTCTGCAAATAACTGAACTGGTGTGTTTGGACATAAAACCGTTGTATCAGGTATGGTCACAATTGTAGGTGGAGGGTAAACAGGGACATTAACCGTACCACTACCACTTTCAGTTGTAGCTAAACATGCGTCAGTAACATCAACACTATAAGTTGTTGTGTTGGCTGGTGAAACTGTAATCGTTTCTGTCGTTTCGCCATTATCCCATAAATAAGTATATATACCAATTCCACCAGTTACTTGAGGAATAAGAGTTGCTTCATCACCAGTACAATACACATCAACATCAGGAATGACTATATTGAGGGGAAGTATGTCCATAATAATAAAATCTAAAGGAATATAATTTGCATTACCACAGGGGTCGGGTTGATTAAATTTAATAATTAGAGTTTCATTACCCTCTGTGATATTATCACTTAATATATCAAAGGTAAATGTTAGCGTAGTTTGTCCTGGGTTAAAAGTAATAGAATTTGGTATATTTGTGTAATCAGCACCCTGTGTTGCTGTACCACTAACAATAATAGGGATATTTAATGCGTCATCTGAATTTGATGGATCTCTATTAACAGTAACTGTTACGGTTTCACATCCTTCTGCCACTTGGTTGTTAGGTAAATCAAAAGTGGTTGAAGCGCTTACTGTAATAGGGGATACACTCGTTAAGGAATTGGCTTCTAAAAAAATTCCAGAATCCCAAACACCATCTCCAGCATCAGCTATTGCTATTTTTAAATGATAGGTTTCTCCACATTGAACCTTGGCTACGGCTTCTATTGGAATCGTAAAACCATCATACTGCACATAATAATTATTTGAGTTTTGTGGCGAAGAACTTCCGTCACCATTGTCAATATAGTAAGAAGAATTGGAAGCGTTATTAACATTGTCAATAGACACCACCCCGCCACCTCCGGGTATTTGGGCCATATTGGTAACACCGCTAAATCCAGGACCACTGATAAAAAAAGCAAATACGTCATTAACTCCTTCACCCACATATTCTAAATACTCTTCTGAAGCAAAAACATATTTGAATCTAATTGTGTCACTCTGAGGAATAAAGTCAAACTCTAAAATTGCAGCATTATAAGTGTCTTGATTGACAATATCAGAAAGCATATCGTATCCAGCTTGGTTATTATCAACACCTGCGCTTCCATTGTTATTTGGGCCTAATGGACCGTCTGAGTTGCCCAACACTGTGCCTGTTGTTAGTATAATGCCATTATTTAATCCGATATTACAAGCTGTACCATCAAAAGAACCTATAGCATCAGGATCCCCAGTGTAAGCTACGTTTGAAACGGCAACACCATTCCCTACCAAAATATCTTCAACCAATTGTGTTGGGGTCATAGAAGTATTAGTAACTAACTGCGCGTTAGATTTTAGCCCTGTTAAAAACAGGGTAGCTAAAAGCAATATTATGATTCTATGCGACATTTTTTATACTAACTCTCTATCTTTCTGTACTAATACGTCAAAATTAACGATAAGTTGCTTAATGCACTACAAAAAATGAACCAAAACTGTGAATTATTTATTAAACTGAAATTTTTGTTATCTTACCTTAAATCCGCAAGTATGTTCGTAGCGAAAAGTCAAAATATACGTTAGAACTTTACTATGTAAAATCACGAACACCAATAAAAAAATAAAAAAGACAGTGAGTAATTGGTGTAGCGCAGGTTTGAGACACGCAAA
>DQTE01000150.1 GCA_015662905.1 Crocinitomix sp.
ACTTATCGTCTAGGTGTCCGAAACAAAAACGGCTGGGTGTCCGAGTACTAATCGGCGGAGTGTCCGAATGGGTCCGGCGTGAGCAAATTTCCTATTTATAGTAAAAATTTCTCTATTCAATTGATTCTCTAGCTCTTTAGTGTTTTGAATTTTTTCTATATTTAACTTTAAAAAGTCTTCTATTGTTTTATTATCGTTTATACCGGTATCTAAATCAATTAAATAATTTTTATAAAGTTTCGTTAGCTGTACCAAAAACCTATGATAGTGTTCTGCAGTATATGTTTCTAATTCTTCATCTAATATTTTTTGATTAAATCGTTTCATAATCTTTTTAAATGGGACTGTCTGTATTTCGTTAATGATATGATTATTTATACCATGTGCCTCTATATCTTTTTTTAAGAGAGAAGGTAGTTTATTTGCAAAATATTTATGATTTTCATCTCTAAGGGATAACACTATTTTAAAAATAGGTTGGTTTTGCATAGATTTTAAAAAAATCTCCAAATCCCTCCAAACATCATCTTTCAACTTGCTATCATAACTAATATTATCAATTCCATCGATAATCAGTATAAGCTGATGCGAGACAAGACTAAAAAGTTTTTTACCTAGATTAAAACAATCAAACGGTTTTCCATGAGTAGTATTGTTATAGTGTGGTGCATCACATGACATATTTTGTGCTATTTCATATTCTTTTTCTAACTCAATATTATCTTTTATTTTCTTTTTAAGCTCAACCTTTGCAAATACACTATCATATGATTCAACTTCTCTTATATTTTCTACCTCATCTTCACTGCAACTAAAATCAGGGTCGTTGTCTTTATTGTGTGGTACTATTCTTGTTCTACAAGTACCATCTTTTCCCATATACCTAAAATATACAAATAGTAATTGTCCATATAAATATTTTTCAAAATTCAAACTAGAGTTAAACTCAAGTTCATTTTTAAATATTTTTGTACAATCAATACGTACCCAAGTCAAATTATACGGTTTGCTATTTAAATCTCTTGTCCTTTCATTCAAACAATAATTCAAAAAAGATGTTTTTCCACTACCTCGTTTTCCTTTTAAAATAGTAAATTTTGAAGACTTTGAGGTAATCATTTTAAAGAAATCATCTAACTGGCCTTCTATGCCTTCTTTGACAAAATATTTTCTATAAAGTTTACTTTTTTCATATAGTGTTGGGTTTGCATGTATCCAGCGTTTAGCTTCAAAAAATAAATTTAACAAAAAAAAGTCAAAACCCGTTCGAACTTTATTTTGAGATTGTTTAATAATATCTACTTTTCTATACATGTATTAACTCCAATTCTATTAGTAATGGTTTCAAATTTATATCGCTCATCTCAATTAAGTTATATAAGTTTTCGATATATCCATCAGGACACAACATATCATCAGTTTCAAGCACGATTCTTTTAAGGTATTCCAGAATGTATTTATTATCAATTATATCTTCTTTAAAAGAAATTGAGTGTTTAAAGAGTAAAGATTTATAGACATCTTTTTTTACTAGCTTTAAAGCCATCAAGAATACCACATATGGCAAAGAAATTATTACCATGTATTTGGGATCAAACTTAGATAATTCAGCTTTACTGATATGTGCTTTTAAAAATACTTTTGCTACTTCTTCACTATTATTTCTCAAAAAAAACTCTATTTTTTTGGCTAAAATAATTCTTTGCATTAATGTCAATTGTTTGCTGTTAATAACTTTATCATAAATATATTCAACTGCATAGCTAACAAGACGATCATTTTCTCCAAATAATTGTTTTATGTCGACTTTATCAAAATTACCATTAAAAAGATAAAACTCAAAATCAATATAGTTTTGAAAAAAATATTCAGAATCATCCCCCTTACCAAATAGTGTTCTAAGCTTATTTTGAACGACTGCATCATCATAAGCAAGTACAAATAAAAGATTTTTAGATCTAGATAACTTATTTAATGTATAGATAAAATCTAAAATAAATCTCTGTTTATGCTTCTCGATATTATCTATTAATACTACTGTTGTCTCAAATGGATTACTAAGATTAGATATCTCTTCTTCAATATCTAGTTCATTATCTTGAACAATGTAATCTAGAGTATTAATATAATGTACTTTATAATCTTCGTTAAAAAGTTTACAATATAAAAGTGCTAAAAAAAATGTTTTACCTTCTCCAACACTAGCCAATACTGAAAAAATTCCCTGATGAAGACTATTGTCCGAATCTTTCAAATAATCAGAAAATTTCTTAACTAATTTTGTTGTATTGAGCAAATCAATCTCTTCTTCAAGTTTTTTACATAGTGTATGGTCAGCACAAATATAAGTCGATGGATCAAAAGATTTAAATGAAGACAAACACAAGCCCTTTTAAGATAGAATTAATAGATTATAACGAAAATTATATTGTTTAGGTTTTATAAAATGAAAACTTTTTTTGATAATACCACCAAAACTCTTACAATTACGGAGTGTAATGATCCAACTATTAATCCTATATTTGATGAAGATACAGTATTAAATATAATTCTTGACAAATATATAGAGTCTGTGAAACTAATTTTTGAAGACTGTACATTTAATCAAATTAATATACTAACAACTAAAAAGGAATTTATTTTTCAAGACTGTACCATAAAATCAACTCTTAAATTACCTGATTTTAATAAAAATATTTATTTTGAAAATTGTCATCTTAATAAAATAACCAGTTATATAAAAATGCATGGAGGGTCAATTAAAAAACTCCATTTAGTTAACCGACATTTCAAAGAAAAATTTTATATAAACGAAGATGAACTAAGGCAAGATTCAAATAACTATCAAGACCCATGCATAAAATCTATTGTCATACATGAATTAATTATAAATAAAGTGTCTTTTGAAAAAACCTTTAAACTGTCATGTTGCATTATTAAGTCAATTTTACAAATTGAAAAAGTTAATTTTAAATCAAATGCATATTTTTCAGGCTGCTCTTTTGGAAAGGAAAATACACATGAAATACTTTTCAAAGGAATCACCTTTCAAGAGTTGAGTTTTTTCAATAAGACAACTTTTTACAAAAAACTTATCTTTAGAAAAGTGACATTCGGTAACCTTGTAAGCTTTCTTGATTCAAACTTTTCTGCAGGTCTAAATCTTGATGATGTAACTAGAAAAAAGGAAATGAACTTTGCACGTTCTCAAGGTTTAGAAAGTGATATTTCCCTACAGAACACCACAAAGGAAACATATAGAATCATAAAATATAACTTTAATAAACTTAAAAATCAAATAGATACAAACAAATTTCATGCATTAGAGTTAACTGCAAATCTTAACGAAATCCAAACGTCGCGTAAAAATATTATTAAAAAACATAATATTAAAGAACCTACATGGCTTTTTGGATTAATCAATAATGAATATAGGCAGAACTTATCTGACAATATTATTCAAAGAATACATAAATCAAGTTCAAACTTTGGCACAAGCTGGACAAAAGCACTTCGTAATATTATCATAGTAGGTTTTACAACGTATATATTATTTGTCCTTGTATCCAATGGAGGTATACTTAATAAAATAACATATGCTAATATATTATACAAAGTTCAATCATATGGTTTTTTTGAGTCATTAGCTAAATTCACACATGAGGGAATTAAGTTCATGTCTCTATTTTATTCTAATGATACAATAAAATATTTTTTTGAAAAATCCCCAATTATATTTTTATTACATAAAGGATTTTTAGGTTATCTATATTACCAATTTATCGTAGCCGTAAGAAAAGATACAAAGAAATAGGATAGTGTGTTTTACCAAACCATCCCCCTCATCTCATCCTCACTAAGCGTTTTAACCCCCAACCCCTCAGCCTTAGTCAACTTAGATCCAGCATCCTCACCATACACCAAAAAGTCTGTCTTCTTGGAGACGGAGCCACTTACTTTTGCTCCAAGTTTTTCAAGCATCTCTTTGATGACCCCACGACTCACAGACATAGAACCAGTTAAAACCACCG
>DQTE01000020.1 GCA_015662905.1 Crocinitomix sp.
ATTGTTAGAGTCATTTATCTCCATAATTTGACTCCTTTTTTTATCGTTTGCAGCGTGTAGAGATAAAGCAAGGTTAAATTTTACATTATCATCAGCTAATTTTGTTATCATTTTAGCTATACCCGCTGTGGATAAGGTAATTCGGCGTGGTGAAATGTTTAATCCGTTGGGTGATGTTATTTTTTGAGCACCATCAATTACATTTTTGTAATTAAGTAGTGGTTCTCCCATTCCCATAAACACAATGTTTGTTAGTTTTTGATTGTAGTGTTGTTCAGATAATTGCGTCAATAAAAAAACTTGGTCAAAAATTTCACCAGGGTTTAAATTTCGCATTAATTTTAAGCGACCAGTGGCACAAAAATCACAAGCCAAACTACAACCTACCTGTGACGATATGCAGGCTGTTACTCTGTTTTCAGTTGGAATTAAAACGCCTTCTGTAATATGATTATCAAAAGATTTAAAAGCTACTTTTATAGTGCCGTCACTTGATTTTTGCTGGTCAGATATGGTTAATGCATCTACAAAGTAATGGTCGTTCAAAAAGGTAATTGTTTTTTTTGAAATGTTGTGCATTTGTTCAAAGTTTCTAGCACCTTTTTTCCACATCCACTCATAAACCTGTTTGGCTCTAAATTGTTTTTCTCCAAACTCTAAAAGTTTTTGGGTTAATTCCTCAAGGCTTAGATTTCTTATATTTGATTTAGATTGCACCATTTCATTTGCAAAGGTACTAAAGTTTTAACACAAACTAGTTTATAACAACTACTTTGGCAACATTTTTTCCTTTTCCTGATGATGATGCTGTCCATATAAGATATACACCAGATTGAACTCTATCTCCACTTAATCTATTGCCGTCCCACAAAACAGTTCCACCATTTGATTTGGTTTGATATATTAAATTACCCGACACGTCAGTTATTTTGACATCAGAATTATAGGCTAACCCTTGAATGGTTATATTACCTCTAAATTCTGGTCTTACAGGGTTAGGAAAGACAGTAACGTTAGAAAATTCTTCATCTCCTATAGTGGCATCAGCTCTAAAAGATACCAGTCCGTTTTCTGTAGTTATAAATACCTCTCCAGTAAGATGATTGATTTTAATATCGAGTATGGTATTAGATAAAAGGGGGCTATTTTCAGCCGTAAATCTATAAATTTCTTCCAAACCATTGGGTGAAAAGCAAAAAACACCAGATGAAGTAGTACCCACCCATTTTCTATTTCCTCCATCAACTGCTATGGCAGATATGCTTGACGAACCTAAAAGATGTTCTACATTTTCTCCATATTGTAATTTAATTTGATTTGCATCCACATCACCGTATTCCCCATTATATAATTTGTCTGTAGAGTAAAGTACGGTTAACCCTTCCTCTGTACCAATCCATATTTCTCCGTCAATGTCTTCAGCAATAGCTTTAACACTACTAGATGGAAGGTTACCATAACCTTCGGTAGTGCTAATGTTTACTTTTTGGTCGTCAGAGAGGTCGTTAAAGGTTTTATTTTCATTAAAAACAGATATACCTCCACCTATAAACCCTACCCACTTATTACCTTTACTATCTATCATTAATCTATATGGGTAAAGGCCTCCTGATACACCTAAATTAAACGCATACCAAAAGCCATCTTTTGATAGCATTTTTAGAGGGTTAGGTCCAGGGTTTACAATCCAAAGGTTACCGTCATTATCATATTTTACATCACTAATAATTATAGCACCATTATTTCCAACTTGTTCATCTAATAATGAATTAGAAGCTGTATATACCTGAGTCACCTTTCCGTTTTCTATTATTTTTAAACCTCCTTTAGAATAGGTTCCAATGGCAACCTGAGAGGTGTTGTTAGGGTTGATACTAACCGAAATAACGTCCCAAGTTGTGTTGTAGGACATTCCTGTTGTATCTGTAAGATAATTGATGGCACTCCATTTCTCATTTTCAAAAATGTAAATACCACTTCTAAAGTAATTATTAAATAGACTTTGGGTTACAGCACCACCAGTCACAACTGTTTTACCATATTGTATGTCAACCCTATAGCATTTATCATCAAAAGGGGTATTGTTAAAAATTTGAGAGTTATTGTAAGAATCATAAGCTTTTACCAATCCATTGAATTTATCAGCAATCCAAAAGTCACCGTTAAACTTTATGGCGTCAAGTGTTCTTAACCTATTACTAAAATTATATTGATAGACTAACCTTGTTTCAGTTAAAGATTGATTGTAAGATTTAACAGAATAAGCAGATACAACAACCAACTCATTATCACTAACGGCTATGTTTTCTACATCCAATGGACCTTGAAAATAAGAAGTTTGGTTAGAGTTATTCATTTGAAAAATAGAATCAGCACCAAAAAAAAGTTCATCTTTAACAAAAAATAAGTTGCTACTAAAAGGTTCTATACATTTTATGCTTGAATTAACGACAGAAGGAGGCAGATTTGTTTTTTTGTACCAATTATTAAAATCGTTTAAATAATTTTGATTAACACCTGCAACATAAATTCCGTCACTTGTTGCAACGTATAAACTATCGTTAAATACACATAGGTCTTTAATCGTTTCACTGTTAGATACAGGATAATAAGTGTCTTTTATTTCTTCTTTTTTTAAGTCAAATACTAAAATTCCCATATCTGTTGATATATAAACA
>DQTE01000003.1 GCA_015662905.1 Crocinitomix sp.
CTCTATTCCTAAAAATTTTGTTTTTTCAAGGACCTCTTTTGAGTGAACAAACTCTGCTACCATTTTAATATTAAGCTCTTTTGCAAGAAGAATAATTGACTTGACAATTTTTAATGATGTTTCAGAATTTGGCAGATCTTTAATTAAGCTACCGTCTATTTTAATAATATCTATTGGAATATGCTTAAATATTTCATAATTTGCATATCCGCTTCCAAAATCATCTAATGCTATTAAAACTCCATATGAGCGAATTTCATTAATCCTTTTTTTTATGATATCAATATTTTCAAGCTTCTCATATTCCAGTAGCTCTATTGTAAGCAATGATGCATATTTTTTATGTTTTTTTATACTCTTTATAACAGAATCGTAAATTTTACTATCAAGGATATCAGAAAAGTTAAGATTTACACTTATTTTGACACCCATCTGCTCTATTTTATTAAATACATTTTCAATAACCACATTGGTAAGTTCAGTATAAAGTGTTGTTGAAAATATCTGCTCTAGAAAAAAATAGGGACCAACAACTGTTTTATCTTTTTTAATAAGTCTCACAAGTGCTTCATATTTTACTATAGTGAGTGTTTTAGAGTCAAAAATTGGTTGATAATAACAAATTATCCTCTTTTGTTCAAGGGCATCCTTGATCTCTGAAATAGTAAGTTTTTGCATTGATTTATGATTTGCATGTTCTAATCTTATGCAATTTCTGCCATCCTTTTTTGCAAGGTAAAGCATTTCATCAGCATATTTAATTACTTGATCGATTGTCTTAAATCTTTGTGGATATTTATTTATCCCTATTGAAATAGTTGTTTTAATTATTTGATCTTCATATAAAAACTTCTCTTGCTCAACTGCTTCTTTAATTCTTTCAGCTATCTTTTCACCAACATTGAAATCCCTATTTACTTTTACAAAGAGCAAAAACTCCTCTCCTCCATAACGAAAAATAAGATCTTCTTCTCTTATGAGTTTTTTTACTATTTTAGCTAAATTATGCAGTACCATATCTCCTGCTTTATGTCCGTAATTATCATTTATCTTTTTAAAATGATCAACATCAAACATAAGCACTTGATAGTTATCAATATTAACACTTTTGAGAAATACTCTCAGGTAACGCCTATTGTAAACTCCTGTCAATGAGTCTGTATAGCTTTTTATTTTCATTTTATAATTAAAATATATCTCCATAGCAAAAAGAAGCATTAATACTAAAATTGCTATGAATATAAAAAGAAAGCTTCTGTCGAGTGGTTTAATCATCTCTTTTGCCATATCAGGCAATTCAAATGAAAAATCTACTGCGAGAACGGCAACTACCTGGTTTTTATGTAAAATAGGATGGAGGTAAGTTGTCCAAAGTGTTTCAAGTTCATATTGGTATATAATATTGTCTTGTTTAGTTTCATAAACTCTGTCCCACTCATTTGTATTAACATCAAGCGGTTGATCCAACTCACCTTTATCCTCATGGCTTCCATCTACTAGATACCTGTAAATACTGTTTTTATCCCTGTAAAGAATATAAACATAACGAAAAGAGTTTGTCGAAATAGTAGAAAGAACTTGCTCAATATGAGATCTTAGCTTGGCATCTGAATGCAAAACCTCTAATGCCGATCTACCTTTTAAACTCTTTTTTAAATTTTGATCTATATTTTCAACAAACTCTTTTGCTATATGAATTAATAGATTATCTATATTTTCATTAAGCTCTTTTTTTATTGAGTTTACAGAAAAGTACATATATGCAAACACTGCAAAAATAGATACAAGAATTACTGCATATATTTTTGTAATATGTCTAAAAGTCATCTACTTTCCTCTACATAACGACTAAATTCGTCAGGTAGCTTTATATTATATTTCTTTAGATTTGATTTTAAAAAGATGATATTTGGTCTTCCCTTTTGCCAATAAAATCCTCCAATGGTTCTATCTTTATATTTGCGTAAAAGATGATACTTTTTAACAAAGATTGGCTTATCAGCTAAAATATCTTCATAATGATCTACTATTAAAATATCAGCTTGATCAGAAATCTCTACAAAAAGAAATTTCTCATCTTTCAGATTTTCAAAAGAGCTTCTACTATTGCTCCAAACCTTTATGAATCTTTTTTCTTTAAAGATTGAAAGCAGAATTTTATTACATATTTTCTGCTCAATCTTTTGCATTGAAGCAAATGCAAAGATGGACAACATCATGAAAACTATAAATTTTTTCAAAACAGATACTCCAAATTCAACCAAAATTTCTGCTCTACAACAGGAATGGAGTATGGGATTCCATTATATGCCTGCTCAAGCCCTTTGCTCAAAATATTCTCTCCCCGCATACCAATGGAAAAATCTTTGCTTATATGATATTTTACTGATGCTGTCCAATCGTAAGATCTTTTTATCTTTATGTTATACGGTGAAATATATGAACTTTTAAATACTAATTCATTATAAATATCAACTTTTTCAAAATTGTTAAACAATTTTAAA
>DQTE01000293.1 GCA_015662905.1 Crocinitomix sp.
ATTGCTAAAGTGTTAGGTATGGCACAATCAACGATTAATGGGATTATAAAAAGATGCAGTTAGTACGATTACGTTCACCTGACCCCTATGCCTCAATTTTTTTGTACGCAATTTCCAATGAACCATCATCAATATACATTTTTGCTTCGGGTGTTCCATTTAATTGTCCATGGCTATATCGCAATTCATTTCTTATTACTAATTTTTTTCCTGTTGTTTTATTTTTAATAGTTGTTAAAATATTTAATTGGCTCCTCGGAACTGATGAACGCACGGAGAGTATTTCTATATTCTTTGTAAAATCATGTTTACTGGGAATGGAATATACTTCATTAATGCCATTGCCATTTTTGGCATAATAATAAGGCACATCATTGATTCGGAATAAATTATATAATGTTTCAGGAGAAGGATGTTTATTGATTTTTTCATTTATTAGTTTGGTAAGATTTTCTCCTGCTTTCTCAGAACATAAGACTTTAGCCTCTAAATATTCTTGATTATCTTGCAATTCATTATTAATAAATTTTGAGAATACTTTTTCTCTATATTTATTGGTGGTTTCTTTTTGATATCTTTCGTAGTCACAAGTTGAAAAATTATCAATAATCTCACGATAGCCATTAATATCTAGTATAAGTG
Source organism: Crocinitomix sp. (assembly GCA_015662905.1). Taxonomy (GTDB): domain Bacteria; phylum Bacteroidota; class Bacteroidia; order Flavobacteriales_D; family Crocinitomicaceae; genus Putridiphycobacter. Next base: position 643 of record DQTE01000293.1, read on the forward strand.
CTTCTCCTGAATAAGCCATTTTCATATAGTTTCCAAGCTTGTAATATTCAAATGATTGGTTTTTTAGTGAAATGATAGCTTCATCCCTAGCCACTTTAAACCATTTTGTAAGCTCTTCGCTTGCGTACTCTTTGAAAATATGCAAACCTCGTTTGTAATCAGAGCTGTCTGTTAAAATGTTTAATAAGCGAGATAGCCCCATATTATGTAAAATAAAGCTATCTTCTTTTAGGGAAAAAGGTATGCTGTCAACCATTAGATCAAAAGGTGTGCCACTTTGCGTATCTTTTCCTTGCCAGGTAATAATTGGTTTTTCATTATTTACAATATCTAAGCTATGAATATGTCTTCCCAGTTTAAACGCATTGAGAAGTACAGCATACTCCTCTTTTGAAAACTTAACTTTATTTCTAGTAATGTTTTCATGTTTTAAATGTGAACAATCTTTAATATTTTCATGACAAAATTCTAAAAATTTTTTAGGATTGTTTTTAAGTACTTCTGTCCTTAAAATTCCATATCCAACACCCAGCTCTCGTAGGTGAGTTAGTATATCTGCCATTATATCCCCTTTAATAAATCTTCTACATTGAAATTAAATGCATTAGATAGTTTTAAAATACTTTTTAAAGTAATGTTTTTTTCTCCACGCTCTATCATCCCAATATAGGTTCTGTGCATCCCTGCTTTAAATGCCAGTTCTTCTTGAGACCAACCATGTTCTTTTCTCAGTTTAATAATTTTATTACCGAATTTTTTTAGTATACTCATGCAAAGTTTTCCCCTAAAATTAGTAGACTGGAATTTTAGTATTTTACATACTATAAGTCTACATACTAAAGTTAGCATTTATTGTTACTAGGATAGAATACATTTGGCGTTAAGTCGTTAAAGCTTACCAATAAATTAAGGAATAAAAAATATATGAAAAGAAGAGTTTTGTCACTTTTTTCAGGATGCGGAGGAATGGATTTAGGATTTGAAGGGAATTTCGAAATTGATCCATGCTTTATCAATTCAGAAATACATCCAGATTGGCTGTTAAAAAAAAATAAAAAATATTATTTAAAAGAAACATCGTTTGAAATTATTTTTGCTAACGATATTTTAAAAGAAGCAAAGGCTGCCTATATCCCATTTTTTAAAGAGAGAAAAAATAACGCAATTAATTTTTATTCCGAGAGCATTGTTGATCTTGTTAAGATGCATAAAAATAAATTATTTAGTTTTCCTAAAAATATCGATGTTGTAATTGGAGGTTTCCCTTGTCAAGATTTCAGTATTGCTGGGAAAAGAAAAGGTTTTGATTCGCATAAAAATCATAACGGAAACGGTATGTGTGAACTCGATATAGCTTCTTATGAGAATAGAGGACAACTCTATATGTGGATGAAAGAAGTAATTGAAATAACTAAGCCTAAAGTATTTTATGCAGAGAATGTTAAGGGTTTAGCATCCTTAGGAGATGTCAAAAAAATAATAGAAAATGATTTTAGATCTATAGACAACGAAGGATATTTGGTTCTTCCTGCTAAGGTTCTGAATGCGGCAGACTATGGAGTACCACAAAATAGAGAACGTATTATTTTTATCGGATTAAATAAAAAATATCTCAAAAGAAATATCTCAAAAGAAATCAACTTATATCCTAGAGAAACACATTTTAATCCTAAAAAAAATCAGCTATTTGGAGATAACTTGCTTATGCCATACACAACATGTATGCAAGCACTAAATGGACTAAAAGAACCTGAATTTGAAAAAAATGATTTATCTCAACTATCATATTCTAAAGCCAAGTTCTGTAAAGGATATCAAGGAAACATAGAAATAAAATTAGACCATATAAGCCCCACAATCAGGGCAGAACACCATGGTAATATTGAGTATAGGAGACTAAATGAAGAAAATGGTGGAAAATATATAAATGAACTTAAAACAAAGAAAGAAAGAAGATTAACAGTGAGAGAGTGTGCAAGACTTCAGACATTTCCAGATAACTATATCTTTGTAAGGCGGCGTTTAAAGAATGAGTTATACCCTATTTCAGCATCTGGAGCATATAGAGTTATAGGAAATGCCGTACCTCCTCTTTTGGCATATCACCTGTCTAAACAATTAGAGCACGTATGGAATGATATTTTTTGATTTTACAGAATCCCCATTATGTTAATCGGTAAACCTTGACCAAAACAGACGCTTAAGTTTACACCTATTTTTAACAACCTTAAACCAAAAGGTTAAAGCCCTTAAATACGAACTTTTCTTATTTAAGATTAGGGTTTTTATTAAGAAAACTCAACTCAACTAATGATATGAATTTTTGTTCACATATTACAGAATTTTGGCTTGAGGTCACTTGAGATATTTTTCACTTTTCCATGAGCGATCTCATTGAGGTGACACAGGTTGGAAATATTCTACAGAGATAGGTCATCTAAAGCCGTCACAAACAATGCTGTAGTGATACATTTCCATCATTTGTAAAGTTGGGAACATGATTGAAAACTTATATTGGTTCTACTTGAGCTTAGAAATTATACGCATAAACCAAGTGAACTGCTAAGATAAATGAATGGTATTTAACTTATAAAG
>DQTE01000277.1 GCA_015662905.1 Crocinitomix sp.
CAACCTCTCAAAACCCACAATACGGATATTCTGCCTCTGGTGACTACAATGTACAACTGGTTGTAGGTTCAGATTTAGGTTGTCTGGACAGCATTACGAAACCTATTCACATAAAAGATGCTCCAGTTGCTAATATTGGATCAGTTGATGCTTGTAGTGGCTTGAATATTACTTTTTCCAATCTAAGTGATCCTTCTGCATCAGATTTTCATTGGGAATTTGGAACTGGTAATCCAGCAGATACTAGTAATTTATTTGAACCTACCTTTACTTATGCTTCTTTTGGTACTTATACGGTTACTTTATACGCACAATATGGTACAGGTTGTCAGTCTTCAGATACTTATGTATTAAACATATCTGAATTAACTGCTGATTTTACAATGGTTGATACGGCTTGTGCTAACTCAATGGTTACATTTACTGATAATTCTGTAGCCGCAGCAACACTAACTCAATGGGAGTGGGATTTTGGAGACGGTACAACCTCAGTCAATCAAAATGATTTTAACACTTATACTTCAGGAGGTGATTATAATGTACAATTAGTGGTTCATACCTCTGTGGGTTGTACAGATACTATTGTTAAACCATTACATATTCAAGGAGAGGTTACGGTTAATTCTGGTTTAGACACAGCAGTTTGTGTTGCTTCACCTTCTTTACAGTTAAATGGATTTATAACTAATGCTAACGGAGGTGTTTGGTCAACATCTGGAGATGGTGTTTTTACACTTTCAAATACGCAATTAAACGCTACTTATAACCCCGGTATTGGAGATATAAATAACGGCTCTGTTGAACTCTATTTATTATCAACTGGTAACGGTTATTGTTCTGCTGTTGAAGATACTATAGTGATAACTTATCTAGCCGATCCTGTAGTTGATGCGGGAATAGATATTCAAGTTTGTGCAGATTCATTATACCAAGAAGTATTTGGTGTAGCACAAAATGTTGTAGGAGTAGTATGGACAACTGGCGGAACAGGAACATTTGCAGACCCAACATCTGACACCACAACTTACACCCCAACGGCATTAGATGTTGCTGCTGATTCGGTAATACTTTATTTGACAACCGTTAATAATTCAGGCTGTCCAAACGCTACTGATTCAGTTACCATTCATTTCAATGCCGCCCCTACAGTTAATGTTACAGCAGTAGATACCTCTTGTGCTGGATATGATATTGTTTTAAATTCAAATTCTTCAACCAATGATGGATGGTGGGAAAACCTAACTGGTGACGGGACTTTTAACCCTGACACTGCAGCTACAACAATATTTGTTTCAGGTCAGGTTGATGTAACAAATGGATATGTTGACATTGCTTTTCATTCATTAAATAATGGAGGATGTAAGGTTGTTAATGACACCACACGTATAATAATTATCCCTTCGCCAATAGTAGATTTTACAACAACTGAAGTTTGTCAAGGCAACCAAAACAATTTTACTGATTTAACAACAAGTATTGATGCTATAACAGCTTGGAATTGGACGTTTGAAACAGGGCAAACATCTAATATACAAAACCCCGACTTTACATTTACTCAAGCGGGTATTCATAATGTTGAATTGGTAGTTACATCACAAAATGGATGTATGGATACTTTGATTAAACCAATTAAGGTACATTATCTACCAAATGTTAATTTCTCTATCCCAGAACCTTGTTTGTATGGGGCGACATTTATTGATTCTACAACAGTTCAAGACACAACCATTGCAAGCTGGAGTTGGAATTTTGGTGATGGAGTAACCTCTACTGAACAAAATCCAGTACATCAATACACAACAGCTGGTAACTACCCTATTACGCTTACAGTAATATCAAATTTTGGTTGTACAAACTTTTTAACTATTAATCAGGATATTTACCCAGCTCCTAATGCTGATTTTACCTATTCTCCTGATTATGCAGAAGTAGACGAGAGTATCTCATTTACAGATTTATCAACCTCATCAAATTCAACAATAGCCTATTGGTATTGGGATTTTGATTTTAACGGAAATACTTCAATAATACAAAACCCTACACAAGCTTATGAAGACGCAGGTGCTTTTAATGTTGAACTAATAGTAATTGATGCTGCAGGATGTAGTGATACAATTGTTAAAGTAGTAAATGTACTCTACGGACCAGATGTTCCAACTGCATTTTCGCCAAATGGTGATGGTGTTAATGATTACATTATGGTGTTAGGTGGAGTTTTTGAAGAGATAGAATTTACAATTTACAATAATTGGGGTGAAATTATTTTTCAAACCACCGACATTAATTCTCAAGGATGGGATGGTAAAATAAAAGATAAGGATCAACCAATTGGCGTTTATGTTTACAAAGCAAACGTTAAGACAGCTGATGGTAAAGAATATGAAATTTCAGGAGATTTTTCATTAATACGTTAATAATTTCAAAGTAATAACTTGAACATGAAGAAAATAATTAAGGCGCTTTTTATAATCTTGTTTGTATTTCCAATAGATAGTTGGTCCCAAGATTTTCATTTATCTCAATATGATGCTGCCCCACTAAATGTTAACCCTGCTTTAACTGGTGCTTTTATGGGAGAATATAGACTACATGCCCATTACAGAAATCAATGGATGGCAGTAGCAACCAAACCTTTTACAACTGGGTTGGTGTCATTTGATATGAATAAAGGAAAATGGGGGTTTGGGGGGCAAATAGCCAATTTTAGAGCTGGTTTAGGAGGGTATAATGTAGCTCAAGTTATGTTTTCATCTGCCTACAAACTTATATTTGGAAGTAGTAAATCACACATTATTTCTTTCGGTTTGCAGGCAGGTGCATACCAAAAAAGTATCAACGCTTCAAGTTTAACCTTTGCAACACAATATGTCAAATCAAATGGTGGAGAGTTTATAACCTCACTCCCAAACGGAGAAAATTTTATAAATTCAAGTTTTTTTAATTTAGATGTTGTAGGTGGAATTATGTACACCTATAGCAAGTTTAATTCTAAACTTAACCCTTTTATTGGCGCAACCTTTTTTCACTTGAACATGCCTAAAGAATCTTTTTTAGGAGAATCAAATCAGTTGTTGATAAGAAGTCAAGTTCAATTAGGTGCCAGATGGGCAATTAATGAAAAATGGACATTAACACCAAAAGCATTTTTTCAATATCAAGAAAAGGCAGAAGAAATAACATTTGGACTAATGGGACAATACTATATGAAAGACCCTGATTTCTTTTTGTTATTTGGTGGGACTTATAGAAATGATAATGATGCTATAGTATTGGAATTAGGAGGTAAATATGCCAACTTTATTGGACGGATTAGTTATGACATAAACATTTCAACATTAAAAACAGTTTCAAATGGTAGAGGTGCTTCAGAATTATCATTAACTTATGTGTTTAGTCGACCAGAACCACATCCATTACCAACTTGTCCAAAATTATAATATTTGAAAACCATAAAAAAATGAAAAAAATTTTAAGCCTATTTATTGTTTTACTTTCTTTAATTCAGGGATTTTCACAATCTAATCATAAATTAGAGCAACAAGGAGACTTATCCATGCAAAACGGATTATACTCCTATGCTGTACATTACTATACCTTTATTTTGTTTAAGATTCAAGATGAGCAAAAAGCAATGTATTATGCTTATGATGTTACCACCAATTATAAAAAGCCTGAAAAAGTTAATGATGAGGGGGCAATTAAACCACCAGAAAACCCAACAACTAAAGAAATAAGAATTATACATAAATTGGCTGAAGCATATTTAAAAGCCAATGATTATGCTAATGCTGAAATATGGTTTGAAGCCGCAAATAATAATCCAAAAGATGATTTTCCGTATGCCAGATATTTTTATGGTTTAACATTAATGAAAAATTACAAGTATGATGAAGCCATTAAGCAATTTGAACAATTTAAAAAGGAAAATGACAATCCTGAAAACAAATTCTACAAACTTGCTGATGCTAAAATTATTAATTGTGAATTTGCAAAAAATAAAGAGCACATCAATAAAGACCTATTTATCACCAATCTTGATTCTGTTGTAAATATAGGATCAACTAGTTTTGGTTTACAATTTTTTTCAGATGAATATATGATTTTTTCGGCGGCTAAACCTGATTCTGGAATTTTATATAAAAATGCTGAATTAAAAGAGTATTTATTAGATTTATATTTGGTTAAAATCAATGATCAAGGAGAATTTATATCTTCTGAAAAATTTCCTTGGAGTATCAATACAGCTGATCATCACGAAGGCTCTGCTTCAATATCACCCGATGGCAATATTTTATTTTACACTTCTGCAAATCCTTTAAATATAAACGAAACTATTATATACCGAACAAAAAAACTAAATGGTCAATGGTTACAACCTCAACCACTTGGACAAGATGTTAATGCACCTGGCTTTATGTCTAAAAATCCATATATCACGCGTGATGGCAAAAAATTATACTTTTCATCTAACAGACCTGGTGGAGAAGGAGGAATGGATATTTGGGTAGTTGATATCAATGAAGATGGATTTACCTCAAACATTCAAAATTTAGGAACGTTTGTAAATACTCCTGATGATGAAGTTACACCATTTTTCCACGAATATTCTAATGCTCTATATTTTTCATCTAAAGGTCATATTGGGTTTGGTGGATATGATATTTTTGAAAGTAAAATTAACCCAAATACTGAATGGTTTGGAAACGCCGTGAATATAGGTGCACCAGCAAACTCAAGTAGAGATGATAATTATTACATTTTAGATGAAAAAGGACAAGTAGGTTATTTAACGTCTGACAGAGAGGTTTGCGCTGAGTGCGATACTGTTTACAATTTACAAAAATTTTGTAATAAGTTATATCAGATTAAACGACCTGAAGTGAATTTTTTACTAAAAGGTTATGTATATGATGAAGAAACAGGAGAGGTAATTGCAAATGCAAAAATAGATTTTAAAGATGTATCTTTTAAATGGGAACACTTTTCAATTCAAACAGACGAAAATGGTTACTACGAACAAGAATTAATCCCAGAAGTTGAACTTTTTTTAAAAGCCTCACTGAAAGATTATTTTGCAGACCAAGCAATTATTTCTAATATGGGCGAAACAGAGTCTAAGGTATATCAACAAGATTTTTACTTGCGTAAAATACCTAAAGGAGAAATGGTAATTGAAGGGATAGAATATGATTTTGACAAAGCCACTTTAAGACCAAAATCAAAAGAAATTCTTGATAACGTAGTAAAATTTCTTGAACTTAATGACAATATAAGTATTGAAATTCGCTCTCATACTGATTTTAGAGGAAGTGACAGTTATAACTTATCTTTATCTCAAAGAAGGGCACAAAGTGTGGTGAATTATTTAATAGCAAATGGTATTTCAAAAGATAGATTAATTGCAAAAGGATACGGAGAAACAGAACCCGCTGAGGTACCAGACAAAGATGGTAATATGGTGACTTTAACACCTGAATACATTAGGGCTTTACCTTCAAAGGAAGAAGTTGAACATGCCCACCAACGTAACCGAAGAACTGCTTTTAAAGTACTTAATCAATAATTAGTTGTGTATAATTATAATTTAAAAAGATGTGTTTAAAACACATCTTTTTTAGTTTTGTGTAAAATACACATTTAATGGACATAGCTAAACTTTATCAACTATTTATTAATTCCAAAGGAATTTGTACAGATACGCGTAAATTAAAACCTAACACCATTTTTTTTGCATTAAAGGGAGAAAATTTTAACGGAAACGAATACGCGCTTCAAGCCTTAGAAACTGGTTGTAATTATGCCATAATTGATGAACAAATAGAAGTTAAAAATGATGCTTTAAATCATAGACTTATAAAAGTAACTTCTGGTTTAAAAACATTACAAAAGTTAGCAAATTACCACCGCAAACAATTTAACATACCAGTGATTGGAATTACAGGAAGTAACGGTAAAACAACTACAAAAGAGTTGATAGGTGAAGTCCTCAAACAAAAATACGAAATTTTAATAACTCAAGGTAACTTGAATAATCATATTGGTGTGCCACTTACATTGTTAAATTTAAACTCAAAACATCAAATTGCTATAATTGAAATGGGAGCTAACAAACCTGGAGATATTAATGAATTAGCTACTATTGCTGAACCTAACTACGGACTTCTTACCAATATAGGAAAAGCGCATATTGAGGGGTTTGGCTCTTATGAAGGGGTTCTAAAAACAAAATTAGAGTTATATAAGTTTATAGAAAAACAAAAAGGAACAATTATTTACAACTTAAATGATGAGGTATTAGAGAATTACCTTCCTAAAAATTGCAAACTTTACACTTATGCCATAACCAATCAAAAAGCAGATATAAATGGAGATTTAATTGAGTTTAATCCTTGTGTTAATTTTAAATGGCACAATACCCAAACACAATACATATCGCCGCCCTTAAAATCTAATTTGGTAGGAGAATATAATTTGACAAATATATTAGCCGCCATTTGTGTAGGTCATATTTTTGATGTAAGCGTTGATAAAATAAATAACGCTATAGAAAATTACACACCATCTAACAACAGGTCACAAATAACCAAAACCAAAAACAACACCTTAATTGTAGATTGTTACAATGCTAACCCTACATCAATGTTGTCTGCCTTGAGCAGTTTTAAAATTAACCCAAATCCTAAATTAGTAATTTTAGGAGATATGTTAGAATTAGGGCATATAAGTGAAACAGAACATCAAAAAATAGCAGACTGGTTAGTTGATAACAACATACAAGCGTATTTAATTGGAGATGAATTTTATAAAACAAACACTAAATTTAAAACATTTAAAAACACTACTCACTTTATCAAAAATATTGACCTAAAAACAATGAAAAATCACATTATTTTGTTAAAAGGGTCAAGAGGTATTAAATTAGAATCTTTGATAGAATTGTTGTAAAACCTTAAATCCGTAAATACCCTCTACTGCAAAGCCAAACGGCACGCTATTATTGGGAATGCCTGTCTGCCGACAAAGGCAGGCCTGTTTTTCGATACTCACCACCTGTCTGCGTTTATACAGACAGATAACAGGGCTAACCGTTGTATAGGGTACTTAAAAAATGTCAACTATATTTGTTGATTTAAGCGTTTTTTGTTGTTTTTAATAACTAAATAACCACATTTATACCAACACATAAAAAACTCGCACTTATCTAATTCAGCTAAGAGCTCTCAAAAAAAACAATTAATAATTTTGATTTTTAAAAATATTTTTATAAATTC
>DQTE01000312.1 GCA_015662905.1 Crocinitomix sp.
AAGGTTTTTGTCACACTGTCGGTTATTTTTACATCAAAACCTTTATAAATGAGAAAAAAAATAAAATAAATACTCACAACTAAAAGTAAAATAGCCTCTATATAGAATGAAGTTTGTAGCGTTGTGTAGTTAGTAATAAGTGTATGAAAAATTAAAGCAAGGATAAGAGTAAAGATTGGCAAACCCATTCTAAGCGCGAGCTTAAAACGGTATTCTCTCTCTTTTGTTTGTGGTAGTAACATTTACACGTCTAAATGTTTCACATCTTTTGCATGTGTCTCTATATAATTTCGACGTGGTTCAACTTCATCACCCATAAATAAAGTAAATGCTTCTGATGCTACCTCTGCATCTTCTATAGAAATTTGTAAAAGAACACGGTTTTCAGGATCCATTGTTGTTTCCCATAACTGTTCTGGATTCATTTCACCCAGACCTTTGTAACGTTGAATATAAGCACCCTTTTTTGCATAATCTTTTATGCCTTCAAGTACTTCTATAATGTCTTTGTCAAAATTAATATCCCATTGCATAATCTTTTTATAAACAAAAGCCGCTTCATTAAAATGTGGTGCAGAAAAAAGATCATCATTTATAAGTAGCTCTTCCATACCTGTTTCTGTCTGTACAAAAAGATGAATTTCATTCTTTTCTTCATCAATAGTATAGGTTAAAATATTATTGTTTATTGAAGTAAGAAATTTTTCTATTGCAATAAACATCTCTTTTGCTGGTAAAGAGATAAGGTCAGGATTTTCAATAAAATGACGAATAAGTTTTACAAGTGCATAACGACGATTAAGTACTTCAAGCGAAGAAACATAATGATCAACCATTTTAAAATAAGCAACCAAATCATCATGACCAATATTTTCAACCTCTAAAAATTCTACACCATTATCAATAAGATAATCATTCATAGCTCTGTCATCTTTAAAATATATCTCTCTTTTTCCTTTTTTGTATCTATATAGAGGCGGCTGAGCAAGATAAAGATACCCTTTTTCAACAATATCACGAAAATATCTAAAGAAAAAAGTAAGTAGAAGTGTTTGAATGTGACTTCCATCTACATCCGCATCGGTCATTATAATGATTTTATGATAACGCAATTTATCTTCATTATACTCTTCTCCAATACCACATCCCATTGCAGTAATCATATTGGTAATTTCATCAGATTTTAAAATCTTTTCTAAACGTGCTTTTTCCACATTTAAAATTTTACCCTTTAGTGGTAAAATAGCTTGAAAGACACGATCACGACCCATTTTTGCAGAACCACCTGCTGAATCCCCTTCCACCAGATAAAGTTCACAAATCGAAGCATCTTTACTTTGACAATCAGCAAGTTTACCAGGTAAAGTTCCAACACTCATAGAATCTTTTCTACGTGTTAACTCTCTTGCTTTTTTAGCTGCTTCACGTCCACGTGCTGCCATAAGAGCTTTACTTACAATAGCTTTTGCTTCTATAGGATTTTCTTCAAAATATTTATTAAGTGCTTCACCTGTTGCTTTTTGAATTAAAGGACGCACATAAGTATTTCCAAGTTTTCCTTTAGTTTGTCCCTCAAATTGAGGTTCAGGTACACGTACTGAAACTATGGCAATTAATCCCTCTTTTACATCATCTCCAGAGATTTTTACATCTTTTTCTTTTGTTCCACCATTTTTGGAGTTATAATTTGAAATTACTCGAGTAAGTCCTGCACGAAAACCAGCTTCATGAGTACCACCATTTGGAGTGCGAATATTATTGACAAAAGAGGCAAGTTTTTCATCATAGGCATCATTGTACATAAGAGCAATATCAAACTCTATATCTTCTGCTTTACCTGAGAAAAAATAAACATTTGCAACAATCTGTTTTTTATTCATATCTGATACATATTGCGCAATACCACCTTCAAAATGATATATTTCTTTTGTATTAGTTCTTTCATCAATAAATTGTATAGTGATAAATGGATTTAAATAGGCAAGTTCTTTGAATCTTTTTGCAAGATATTCATACTCAAAAGTTACTGTTTCTGTAAATATACTTGGATCAGCAGCAAACTCTATGGTTGTACCAGTTTTGCGTGTTGTTCCTGTAATTTCAAGTGGTCCTTGAGGAATTCCCATTTTAAAATCTTGTTCATGGATTTTTCCATCACGATAGATAGTCATATGTAAATCAGACGAGAGTGCATTTACAACAGAGACACCCACACCATGAAGTCCACCTGAAACTTTGTAAGTATCTTTATCAAATTTACCACCAGCATGAAGTACTGTTAAAACAACTGTAGCTGCACTTATATTTTCAGTCGGGTGTATATCTGTTGGAATACCACGACCATTATCACTTATTTTACATGTACCATTTTTTGTAAGTGTTACTGTAATTGTATCGCAGTATCCTGCCATCGCTTCATCTATAGAGTTATCAATAACTTCATAAACTAAATGGTGAAGACCACGATGCCCTGTATCTCCAATATACATACCAGGACGTTTACGAACAGCTTCTAAACCTTTAAGAACTTTAATATTGTCAGCACCATACTCTTGTTGCATTTATTACTCCATTGCCATTTTGGCATAACTGTAGTTATTCTATCTAAAATAATCTTATGATAAGTTTTATGGGGATATTACTTTGTAGGTAGAACCTATAGTTTATATAACTATAGGCATTACAACCGTTATAAAGTTTTCATCTTTTAATATAAATGGAAGGTTTCCTTCATTGAGTCCAATTGTAAATTCTGTAGAATGAATAGAATTTAAAAAATCTAGTAGATATTTTGAATTTATTGCTATAGAAAAAGGTTCATGAAAACCGGTGTTAAAAGATATTTCTGTTTTTGCTTCAATATTATCATCACTTAAACTTTCAAAATTTATAAGATCATTTATAAAAGTAATTTTTACATCTGTAGAAATTGTAGTTATCTGTTTTATAGCATCAATCATGATTGCTTTTGGTAAAACTAAATTGTATTTTGTCTCTTTTGGAATAATTCTTGAATATTCAGGAAATTTTCCATTGATGAGTTTTGTAAAAAAAGTATATTGTTCTGAATGTATTATAAGATTTGTTTCATCATAATAGAGTTCTATATTATCAAAAAAGAGTTTTTGAATTTCTATTATTGCTTTTTTAGGAATTATAATTGAAAGCTCGTTTTCACTTTGGTTATTTACAGTTACTACTGTTAATCTTCTTGTATCTGTTGCAGCAAAATTAATACTACTTGATTGAATATCAATTAAAGCACCGTTAAGTTCAAATTTAGGGTTATTTGTATCTATAGCAGGTGTTATTTTTTTTAATGATTCTATGAGTGTATGTGATTCAATAGAGATTCTTGGTTTTCCTTCATATAAAGGAAATTCAGGAAACTCATTATATGAAAATGTTGGTAATTTAAAGTTTGAATGTCCTTGAGATATTAACAGATTATCATTTTTAACTTCTAAATGAATGTCACCATCTTTTAATATTCTGATAATATCTAAAAATTTCTTACCATTAGCAGTTATACTTCCTTCATTTTCTATGTTTACATTATCAGTTGTAACTAAAAAACCTATTTCATAATCAGTAGCTTTGAGTGTTAATTTCGAATTTTTGACATTAAGGTAAACATGTGAAGTTATTTGTGATGTATCTTTTTTTTCTAAAAAAGGTACAGCATGAATGAGTATATTTTCCAATATAGATTTTGAGATGGCAATTTTCATTTTTTAAATCCCTATATATTATAATAATTTTAGTAAGTAGTAGTAGTATAGAGTGAATATGTGATAAATCCATTCAAACAACTACAGGCTTATTTTTTAGAGGTGAATAAGAGTTTAAGTCTCATTCACCTCTATTCACTTTTATAATTATATCTTTTTTTTTAATTATTCGTAATTTTATTTGTAAGTTCATCAATTTTCATTTTAAAATCTTCATCATCTTTGATTAAATTGTTAATTTTTTTAATTGTATGACTTATTGCAGTATGATCTTTCATTCCAAAATATTGTGCTAATTGTGGCATGGTGTTTTGTGTAAGTTCACGACAGATATATATAGCAATTCTACGAGCATAGACAATATTTTTACTTCTACCCTTTGAACGTATTTCACTTGGTTTTATATTGAGATCTTTTGCAACGACTTCAGTTATGGTCTCCATTGTAAGATTTGCTCTGTTTTCATTCATTTGGTCTTTAAGAACATTTTTTGTAAAATCTAAATCAATATCAACATGCATAAGTTGTGAATAAGCATGCAGTTTTGAGAGTATACCTTCTATCTCTCTTACATTACTGTCTATAACAGTTGCTATATAGTTAACAATATCTTCAGAGAGTTTTACTTTGTTTATTTCACATTTTTTCTTGATAATGGCTATTTTTGTCTCTAACTCTGGTGGTTGTATGTCAGCTACGAGTCCCCATTCAAATCTGCTTTGCAAACGAGCTTCAAGACCGCCTATCTTTTTAGGATGTTTATCGGCTGTAAGGATGATTTGTTTGCCTGCACCTTTTAATGCTTCAAAAGTATGAAAAAACTCCTCTTGGATTCCCTCTTTGTTGCTTAAAAATTGAATATCATCTATAAGTAGTACATCACATTTACGGTATTTTTCTTGAAAACGTTCCATAGTTTTATTTCTTACATGTCGGATAAAGTCATTAAGAAATTGCTCAACCGTTGTATAAATAACAATTTTGCCTTCATTTTGAAAAACATTACCAGCTGCTTGCATCAGGTGAGTTTTACCTAGTCCTACCCCACCGTAAATAAATAGAGGATTATAGACTTTGCCTGCATTTTCACTCACACTTTTTACAGCAGCATAGGCAAATTGGTTTGAACCACCTACCATAAAGTTATCAAATGAGTGAGAAGGATTTAAAAGTGAACTATTTTGTTTTACTTCCATACTCTTTTTTGTTTTTCTTTTCTCTATAGTGTTTTTGAGTGTTATTGTAACATTTGCTTTAGAGCCACTTTTTATTTCGAATAGATGAGCAATTTTTTCTCTGTATTTATTTTTAATCCAATTGACAACTAAAGCATTGGGAGCATAAAATATAGCTAAATCACCTGTTGACTTTTTAGCATCATAGGATAGATGCTTGATATATCTGTTATATTCGAGTTCACTTATCTCTTCTTTAAGTGCTTGTAATACCTCTTGACCTATATTCACATAAAACCTTCTATCTTTTTTTATATGTGAATAATACATTTTTTATCCATAAAATAGGGTTAAATAAATGTGAATAACTAAATTTTCTTTATGTGAATATTTATGTTGTTTTCTATATAATGATAAAAAACCTTAATAAAGGCTGTAAATGACTATACTTGGTATAGATCCTGGTACAAGAAATATGGGATATGCTCTTATTTTATTACAAAAGGGAAAAATCTCTTTGATAGAGGCTGGACTTATAAAGATGAAAGCAGAAAATTTACAGTTTCAAATTCCTCAAATGGTGGAGGGATTGGAGAGAATTTTTCAAAATCATATTATAGATGAAGTAGCAATGGAAGATATCTTTTATGCGCATAATCCAGCAACAACGATAAAACTTGCACAGTTTCGTGGAGCAATTATGTTAAAATTACTGCAAGAGTTTGGACAATTTCATGAATATACTGCTCTGCAGGTGAAAAAAGCACTTACAGGAAAAGCAAAAGCACAAAAAGAGCAGGTTGCATTTATGGTAAAACGTTTGTTACATATTAAAAAAGAGATAAAGCCACTCGATATTTCAGATGCTATGGCTGTAGCAATTACACACTCTCAAAGAGTAAAATTAAAAAAATAAATTTTTATTTTAGGATAAATCCTCTTTATGGTTTGAGTCTTACATAAAAATATATAAGATTGTAGAAGGAAAAATAGATGTCAAAATTTGAAAATGTAACTATAACAAAAGAAGCAAATATATATTATGAGGGGAAAGTAACAAGTAGAACAGTTGAGTTTTCTGATGGAAGCGTTAAGTCTTTAGGCATTATGTTACCGGGTGAATACACTTTTAATACAGTTGATAAAGAGATAATGGAAATACTTAGTGGTGATGTGGAAGTAAAACTACCAGGTGAAGAGTGGCGTATACTCATAACACCTGAAATATTTACAGTATCAGCCAACTCTTCATTTGATATAAAAATAAAAAGTGTGACTGACTATTGTTGTTCCTATATTAAATAGTTACTAACTACTGTGTTTAGAAGCAAGAGAAACAAGTGAATTTACATCAAGTGCACCACTTACTCTTTCAACTTCACGACCATTTTTAAAGACGATTATAGTAGGAATTGAACGAATAGCAAAGCGTGCACCCAAATTTTGCTCATTTTCTGTATTTACTTTTGCAAAAAGTGCTTTGAGTGGAAACTCTTGAGCTGCACGCTCAAAGTTTGGAGCCATCATTTTACATGGCCCACACCATGGTGCCCAAAAGTCTATTATTACCGGAATATCGCTGTTAACAATTACATCATCAAAATTGCTGTTTGTTAGTTCTACTGGTTTTGTATCTAAAAGTGATTGTTTACACTTTCCACAATTTGCTTTTTTATAACTCTCTTTTTTGGGAACATTATTTACGGTAAAACAGTGTGGACATACTATTTTCATTTTTTATCCTTTTTTAAATTTTTTAACCCAAATTATGCAATAGAGATTTCTAAAGATTACCTATGCTTGTGCTTAAGGGGTGTTTAGTAAAAATTTTAAGCCACCTTATTGGTG
>DQTE01000145.1 GCA_015662905.1 Crocinitomix sp.
AACTATGTTACAATCACGGTAATTTCGTTGTGAATTCCTTTCAATTTTGTAAATTCGCGTGAGAAGTCTCAACATCAATCCCGAAAACTGAGTTAAATCAGTACTTCGGGATTTATTTTTTAAATCTAAAATCTAACCGTTTTTTCTTTAATTTATAAAGTTTATATGCTTTTTATTAATCCTATACTAAAATAATTGTAATTGCTGTGACGGTTGCGGAATATCTATTTCTTTTTTAGCATAAAAAATTTCCATATTACCAAATTGTTTATCGGTTACTACAAACACACCTACTCTACCATATTTTGGTAACATTTGCTTTACTCTTTTTTTATGCACTTCGGCATTTTCTCTACTTGGGCAATGTCGCAAATAAATTGAAAACTGAAACATTGTAAATCCATCTTTTAAAAGTGTTTTTCTAAAAGAGGATGCTGCCTTTCGTTCTTTAATTGTTGACGTAGGCAAATCATATAAAACAAAAACCCACATTATTCGGTATGCATTAAATCGTTCATTACTTAGCATTTTTTTTATTTTGATTAATCAAGAATTGGTAATTTTATATTTCTACTCTCAGCCTTATAGCATTTATATAAAGATGCTGTTGTTGTGGTTACTGCAATTAGTAAAGGCCTTACTTTATTATCAATTAAGACATCTTGAGTTGCTATATTTAATAAATATGCCTTTACCTCTTTGTTTAATTTACTTATATCATCATGCATTGATATATAATTAAAAACCATTTTATCTACAAAAGGCCTGTAAGTTTCCATAATATCATCAGCCAAACAATACGGGTTGTATTTATTTTTATGAAAAATACCTAAAACTGGTAGCAAACCACTACTTACTAAAGCTCTTGCAACAATACTTCGTAAAACGGCATAACCAAAATTTAATAAATTGTTGGGTTCTGATCCAAAACGTTCTCTATGGAAATCCGTAAATAAATATTTCCAATAGTTTTGTGCTGCAATACCTTCCATATTGGTAGTATCACCACTTGTAACATTTTGCCAATAGTTATCCATATGCAAATATTGCTTATCATTTAACTGCAATAATGCTTGTTGATTTTTAATTTTTTGAATAATAATTTGTTTCCATAATTGCTTTTTTAAGGCTTTGCTAACTTCTAATTGTACTTTTAACCTTTCTGAATATTCGGTATGTGAAAACATAGGTAACATCATTGCAAATGGTAAATGATGTGAATCGCAACTAACAATCACGGCATTATTTGTCTGTAATTTTACTATTAATTGATTACTGATAGTGATTTGGTAGTTATCAAGCATTAAAATAGCAATATCTTCAATAGGTACAATGCCTTTAACTGCTTTGGTTTTCGGTTCTTGAATTTGTAATTGATTTTGATGTAATCGCAAATATGCAGGGTTACCTATGTAAATTGTTTTTTTTATCATATTATAGAAATAGTTCTTTATAGAAACCTAACCCGTTTTTAAAACCTGTTTAGGTTTATTTAAGTTGGCGTATTTAGCCTTATTAGTTTTCAATAATCATTTCATTAATTAAATCCATATTTATTATTTTATTGTTTAGCACATATTTTAAATTTTCAACACCATCAAACATTTCTATAATATCACTTTTACTAATTTTGGTGAATTTATTTGATACTAATGCTTGATAAGAAGAAAATGGATACGTTTCAAAGTCTGCGATATTATGATGAGTAGAATTGGTATTAACATAGATTATTAGATTTCTCAAATAATTTTCATTAGTGATTTCTATTCGTTTTAAATGCTATTGAAATAAACTTCCTTGTCTTTTATACTTTTTATTAATTGCTTTAGTATAGGCATTAAACATATTTGAAAATGGTTGATGTATTTTTGTTTTCCCTATTTGCATTTTTTCAGGCAAATGATTCTCGTCTTTTATTCTTAAAACAATATGAAAATGATTTGAAAGTAAACAATAACTATATATACTAGCAATAGGCAACAGGTGTTTTGTCATTAATTTTAAAAAATAAATGTAATTTTGAGTTTCAATAAAGATATTCTCTTTGTTGTTTCCTCTATTATAAATATGGTAATATTTGCTAGATTCAAAAGGTATGTGTTTCATTATAGTTATATTTAGAGAAACCTAACAGGTTTTAAAAACCTGTTTTAGGTTTAGGCGATACCTCTTTTAATATTCGTTTACTTGAACAATTTTTCCTTTCAATTGTTAGCTCTAAGGGTAAAGATTTTAGCCCATATAAACCAATTAAATTTCTAATAAACTCTACTCTATTCATTTAATTATCTTTATTATATTACCTAATCTATCTACTTTTAGTTTCCAACATCTGTCTTTTATCATATTTCCTTCAATGTCTCTCTCCATTTTATTTAAACTAGAAAATTCAAATTTATTTTGAATAGATATTGCAACATTACTCTGAATACATTGTAATTTATTTTGAGTAGTACTCACCATTTTATAAATTCTACTTACTTGTTCTTTGGTAATATTATTAAAATTAATTGCATTTGGATTTTCCATTTCATCATCCGTTGGCACGTAAACCAAATCATTTGGTGATAGCGAAAACAAAAACTGACCTTTATTTACATCAATTGGTACAGGTGTTCGTTCTTTTTTTGATAAAAGTGCATCTAATTTTTGATGCTCAATTACTCTATTTAACGGTATGGTTTCGTATTCTCGTTTGTTTTTTTCTTTATTGTAATAAATTGCAAAAAATAGGTTGGTTCCTTTTGCAGCCTCTACGTATTTATCTTTTTTATTTCCTTGATTACCTACAATAAATTTACTGCCTATCTCAAACAATCGCACTTTGTATATAGGATGGTGATTTTTACCATTATTTAATGCTTTGATATTCTTATTTAATTCCTCCAAACCATCTTGGTTAAATGCTAAATCAAATTGTTTTTTTTCTTTATCATCTAAATAATTATTTAAATGTTTTTCTAGTATTCTTTGAATACTTTTATCTGTTATTTTTTCTAAATGCTTTTGGGTTTTAATTTCAGACAAAAGCACTCTACTTGCTGTTGCTATTTTACCTTTAGGCGCTGGCATATTTATTTTTCCCGATACCGTTTCTTTATGTAAAGGTTTACGTATTGCCCAATTATCACCTTTAGTCTGTCTTACTAACTCTTTTTTAAACCTACCATCTTTCTCAACCCATTGCCACGTTTTATTATTCGTTTTATTTATAACTCTAATATTTTGTTTAAAACTAATGATTGTTTTTTCTAAATTACTTTTAGTTTCAGTTGTAAAATTTTTCCATGGTTTTAAAAAATGTTTGGTATAATCTCCTTTTTCATTTTTAATTAATAAAGAATCTCTTAATCCATAATTTTTCTTTTCTGCATTTAATGCTCCTAAATAATTAGTGTGTTTTTTTGTACAACATGCAATAACAATCGCATCTAAAGCATGATGTCTATGATCAATTCTTTTTTTACTAAACCCTTTTGCTATTTCATCAGGTACTTGCGTTCTAAAAGCATTAATTTTTTCATCCCAATAACCAAAATCGTTTGTTTTTGTCAATTCATTTAATCGTTTAAATCTTGGTGCAATTATTTCATTCCATTTATCATTTAAACCCCAATCTTGTTTTAATTTTGAAGTAATAGAACCTGTAACTGGCACTATATTTTTAGATGTTGCTTCTTGTTCATCTTCTTCTCTAACCAAATTACTCAATAATCCTTTTATTAATTTACTAATATATCTACTGTCATTTAATTGCCTATTAATAAAACCTTCGGGAATATCTTCACTCAACAACTTCTTTAATTTACCACGATTATTTTTAAAATATTGATTACAATGTTTTTCATAAGTCTCTAAATTAAATAGAGTAACTGTTTTTCCTTGACCTAAATCTACTTTTTGAGTTCCTTGCTTTTTAATAAACTCATAAGCTGTTTGATTATCTTTTAACTGATTTACTTCACTTTCACAAATAATTTTATTGCTTAGTGAATTATCATAATAACGTGATTGTGGTATGATATGTTCTATTTGGTAATCTGTAGTAAATAATTTACTTAACGGAATTGTCATTCCTGTATATGGCGAAATATACCCTTGCTGTAACCAAAGCTTATACTTAGATATATCTGTCTTACTTGGTGATGATTTTTTTCTTATTTTATCAATATCATCTTCCTTATATTTATCATTATATTTTACATCTGGATTTTTTAAAACGCCTTCTTCATAAATTTTTAATATTTCTTGTTGGCTTGGAGAATATGGTTTAATATCATTTATACCTTCATTCTTCAATTCTTTTAATATTTCTTTTATTCTATGGTTTGTGTTTTCATTGTCAATATTCCGTTTTGACATAGATTCACGTTTACCTGCAGGGTTTTTCATTTCTCTACCTAATTCTATATGAATTTCATCAAAGAATTTTTCTTTACCTTCTCCATAAAACTCCCAAATATCTCTTACTGTTCGTAAGGTTTCAGTTACAACTTGCTCTACAATTGGGTTTCGCAAACTATGTTGTTTAAAATTATCTAGAAATTCTGTAATTGCCATAGGCGTTTTCCAATACGTTACAACACTTACTTCAGTAAATCGATTATAAATTGCATAGCAAGCTTGATATGTATTTAAACTTGTTAATGGATTCTTTTCTTTAAAGTCTATAAAACTTTTTAATAATCTTTTTGGTATATCATCATCAGACAATCGATTTAACTCGTCATTAAAATTTTTATGGTTCTTATCAAATTTTACATTTTCAACTCTCTCAATTATTGATGCCACTCTATCTTTGACTTCTACTGGTATTATGCTTTCATCCCAATATTTACCTCTTCTCATTAAAGGTAATATTTTTTTAATTGCTTTTTCAGAAAAAGCTCCGTAATCACTTTTAAATGGTGGTATTTTTTTAAAATTATCAAAAAAGGCATCTACAGCAATATTTTTTTTTCGTGCAAAAGTTTTTAATGCTTGCTCGTACTCCTTTTTATCTTTTACAGAATAAATAATATGCCATAATTGTTGTTCATTTTTTTTAGTTAAAAATGTATTTATCTCAACTCCATTTACTTTTGACAATCGAGTTAATAATAAAGCTTTTGTAGGGTTTGTTGGATATTTTTTATCTACCACATAGTTCCAACGATAATTAGGCTTCTCTTTTTTTTGTTTTGGTATTAATTTCTTATTACTAAAATAGGTCAATAATTGGTGTTGCTCAATTTCTTTTTTTGTATTTAAAAAATCAAATAAATCTACCCATTCATCTTCTGTTTTTAATAATTGATTTGTTATATCAATATCTAATACTGTTTTACTATCAATTTCAGCTACATTTTGATAAATTTTTAAGTTTTTCAAAAATTGCCATAATCTAAACTCTTGAAATAAAGGATGTGATTTTGATATTGCTTTTAATGAGTTTCTTGATTTAACTGTTTTTTTAACACCATCAATTTCAACTAATTTATTAAAAGAACGATATTCATATTGACAATTGGAAATGGTTGATTTTTTACTTTTTAATGGTCTTTGATAAAAAATAATATCTTCTGTAAATAAATAATTAAAATCATTATCTTTAATATTATTTTGATGTGCTTCATTTCTTGAATATAATTCTTGCACACAATCATCATATATTTTCCTGTTTTGCAACTCTTTATGATGTTTAATTTGCTCCTCTAAAATCTGTTTAAATTCATCTTTGTAATACTTTCTCTCAATCGTTTTTATTAATTTTCCTCTTATTTTTTGATTTGGTTTTATCAAAAGTGTTTCATAAATATATTGTCCAACTGTTTTTTTAGAGTTATTTATACTTTGCTCTGTTTTCTTTTTTATAGCAATCCAATCTTTTTCAGAATCTACAGCTTTATACGTACGTTTAATATTACCATCTTTTTTTATTGATGTTGTTACTATAAACTCTTTTGATTTATTAAGCCA
The DNA here is from genome assembly GCA_015662905.1 of Crocinitomix sp. Lineage (GTDB taxonomy): Bacteria > Bacteroidota > Bacteroidia > Flavobacteriales_D > Crocinitomicaceae > Putridiphycobacter. Next base: position 5,959 of record DQTE01000145.1, read on the forward strand.
ATTTTCTTTCTTAACTATTGGCTTATCATATATCCAACCATTTTCAAAAATTATTTGATATAATTTATCTCCTGTTTTTTTGATTACTTCTCCTGTATCTTTTAATTCTTTTACTTTTAATACTAAAAATTCTTTTTTCTTACCTTCTACTAACTCTTCTTCTTCTCCTCTTAATTGATAGTAACCTCGTTTCTGATTAAAATTAAGAATAACCCAAGATAATTCTTCTTTAGTTATTTTTTGAGTTAGAGCTTTTGTTCGTAAATAATATAAAGTCCAATCATAAGGTATTTTTATATTTTGACCTTTTCTCTCGAAATCTTTTACCATTTCGTTAAATGAATTGATAAAAATGAATTCATATTTACCATTTTCTTTTTTACGGTAATTTAACTTTACCTCAGTATTCTTTTTAAATTGACCATATTTATTTTTAAAATCAATAGAATCTGAGTAATGTGCAGGTAAAAAATTCAATATATTCAAAACTCTATGAAGTCTTTCTCTTCTTAACAAACTACGTTGTAATAAAATCCTCACACCTCTATATCCATTTCGTTCGGCAGTTTGTGATATTGAAACTCCAGAATCAAATTTTCCTAAAACATCTTGACTCATGGGTAAAATCCTACTTCCGACTCCTTTAATTTCACCTTCTTTTTTAATGAAATCTTGTTGAGTTAAAGCCCAACCAATACTATTTGTCCCTAAATCTAATCCTAAAATTCTCTTCATAATTTGTTAGTTTTTTATAAAAATTAAAAGTAACATAAAATTCAACACTAAAAAAGGGGAAAACCCCCCTTTTTTAAATCCATTAAAATTTTATATATTTGTACCGAAAGGAATTCACAATAAGGATTATTCCGTTGTGAAAACATTTAAGCTGCCTCGACTTACAATTCGGGGCTTTTTTATTGAAATTTAGTTTAGCTCTAATACTTCAATAAATCATTAAACTTTTTTTACCTGCAATAATTCTTCAGTAGAAATAT
>DQTE01000175.1 GCA_015662905.1 Crocinitomix sp.
GGTTTTATTGTAAATAAATAGTGTAAAGTTAATGCACCATAAAAACAAATTAACAAGCCTTTAACCTTAAATCCAACAGCAATGTGGTCTTTATTAATACTCTATTAAATAGGTTAAAGAATCTCCCTCGTTTAAGGTAAAAGTACCTGTACCTGTGGTTGTGCCCTTATTTACTTAAAATTTAAATGGTTATATAGAAAGGCCAAAAACAATTCTGTAATAATTATTAAACATATTTTCAAGATAATAGCCGAAATAAAATTCAAACCTATAGTCCGTTTTTATGATTAATTGTCTGTTGTTTATAGGAATTTTTAATCCAATACCATTAGTTAAACCAAAAGAATGACCCGGTAAGGAATGTATGTAAATACCCTCTGTTTTTTTGGTGGTTTCGTCAATATTTTGGGTAATTGTTAAAACTTTTGTTTTTATTCTAAACACTATGTCAGTAAAAAGACCAAATTCCATAAAAAAAATAATTTTTTGTCCAAGGTTATAGCGTAAACCTATTGGTATTGTTATGTTATTAAGATTATGCTTTATATACTGTTCCTTTTTGAAAGAAGTGTACTCATAATATCTACGAGTTAAATTGTATTCAAATCCTATGCTAACATTTAGTTTTTTTTGTTGTCGTAGTAAACGTGTTATGCCAATTCCAAAACCTAAGCCATCATTAGAATTAAGCGGTTTAAAGCCTGCTCTGTTTAATGAAATGTTATACTCATCAACCAAATAAGGCTGTTCTTTTTCTTGGCTATACGCCCAAAACAAGGCCAATAGACATAAAAGGGTGGTAAATAGATGTTTCATAATATTTTAGTTGATTAAAAACTAAACACTATATATAATGCACAAGTTACGATAAAAATAATGAAAAACAGCCAAAAAAATAATAAAAGTTGTGAGGGGGGGGGCTGTAATGAGGGGAGTGGTGAAAGGTCGGTTTTATTGTAAATAAATAGTGTGCAGTTTGGCTTTGAATAATAAAACAAAGAAATGAGCCATAATCAAAATAAAATACATATCTTTGCGCTCAAATTAACCTACAGTAATAAATAAGAGGTTATAAGTATATTATAGTATTACATTAAAGTCGTTAGTTAATAGGCGAAATTCGTTGGGCTGTGTTTGAATTTCATTTTTGCTTTGTGCACCATTAACCGATTACTTATAATGGACAAGTATAAATGAAAAACAAATTAAAATTATGACTTTTAAATCATTAGGTTTAAATGATGAAATCATTTCGGCCATTACAGAAATGGGGTATGAAAAACCAACCCCAATCCAAGAACAAGCTATTCCGTATTTACTAGACCATCAAGGCGATTTAATAGGACTAGCCTCTACCGGAACAGGAAAAACAGCGGCCTTTGGCTTACCTTTGTTAAATCAAATAAATGTTGCAGATAAAAGTACACAAGGGCTAATCATTTGTCCAACCAGAGAACTGTGTTTGCAAATCAGTAGAGATTTATCAGATTATTCTAAAAACATAAAAGGGTTAAAAGTAACCGCAGTTTATGGTGGAACTGATATTGTAAAGCAAATCAGAGAAATTGAAAGAGGCGTACACGTTATTGTGGCTACCCCCGGCAGATTAATGGATTTAATTAAACGTAAAAAAGTAAAGTTAAACACCGTTAAAACTGTAATTTTAGATGAAGCAGATGAAATGCTTAATATGGGGTTTAAAGAGGATATAGATACCATATTAGAAAAAACACCAACCGAAAAATCTGTTTGGCTATTTTCTGCTACAATGCCTAAAGAGGTAGCCCGCATTGCTAAAAATTATATGGTTGACCCCTTTGAAATTACAGTGGGCGGTAAAAACGAATCTAATAAAAATATAGAACATCAATTTTACGTAGTAAAAGGTCGTGAAAAATATGAGGGGTTAAAAAGAATTTTAGACTATAACCCTGACATATATGGGTTAGTGTTTTGCAGAACAAGAAGAGATACTGCAGCGGTAGCTGACAAGTTAATGGCTGATGGATATAGCGCTGAACCTTTACACGGTGATTTGTCGCAAGCACAACGCGATAGAGTGATGGAGAAATTCCGAAACAAAGGTATTCAAATACTTGTAGCCACTGATGTAGCTGCAAGAGGAATTGATGTAAACGATATCACCCACGTTATTCACCATTCTTTACCAGAAGATGTTGAAAATTACACACACCGTTCTGGTAGAACTGCCAGAGCGGGTAAAAAAGGAATTTCAGCCGCTATCATTACACCAAGTGAGGGACGTAAAATAAAACAAATAGAACGTATCATTAAATCTTCTTTTGTTAAAAAAAATGTACCTAAAGCAGATGAAATTTGCGAAAAACAACTGTTTAATTTGGTAGATAAAATGCATGATGTTGAAGTAAACGAAAAAGAAATTGGGAAATATATGCCAACTGTAATGGAAAAATTAGGTGAATTTTCTAAGGAAGAAATCATAGCCAAGTTTGTGTCAACCGAGTTCAATAGATTTTTAAATTACTACTCAAAAGCCAAAGATATTAGTGCTAACATATCTGACAGAGGAGGTAAAGGAAGTGATAGAGAAAGAGGAAGAAAAGATAGAGGTGAAAGACGCGAGCAAAGACCAAACCAACAACGTTTCTTTGTTAATTTAGGTAAAAAGGATAGGTTTAACAATGGTGCATTGTTAAGATTGATATGTGACAGTACAGGTATTTCAAAAAGTAAAATAGGAAAAATAGACATTTTAAACAATTTTTCATTTTTTGAAGCTGATAAGTCTGAAACCGAAAACATTATTAAAAATGCTCAAGGTCTTGATTTTGATGGCGCAATAATGAATGTTGAAGTTACAAATTCAGCACCTAAATTTAGTGGAGGTCGCAGAGATGGAGGTAAAAGAAATTCATCAAGTGGCTATGGAGGTAACCGTAGAGGAGGAAATAAAAGTGGAGGTAACCGTAGTGCCAGACGTTCATATAAAAGAAATTAAATATAACTAATAAATAATAAATGGAAATTAGAAACATAGCCATAATTGCACACGTTGACCACGGCAAAACAACTTTAGTGGATAAAATGATTGAAGCCGGTAAAAATCCTATTAAAGCGAATGAAGGTGGCGAGTTAATCATGGATAGCAACGACTTAGAAAAAGAAAGAGGTATAACCATTACATCTAAAAATGTATCCGTGTTTTATAAAGATACTAAAATTAATGTCATTGATACACCGGGTCACAGTGATTTTGGTGGAGAAGTAGAACGTGTATTAAATATGGCTGACGGTGTTTGTTTGTTAGTTGATGCTTTTGAAGGACCAATGCCTCAAACCCGATTCGTACTTCAAAAAGCCTTAGAGTTAGGCTTAAAACCTTTAGTGGTTATCAATAAAGTTGATAAGGAAAATTGTACACCAGAGGAGGTACACGAAAAAGTATTTGATTTAATGTTTGAATTAGATGCAACAGAGGAACAATTAGAATTTGCGACAGTTTACGGTTCGGCCAAAAATGGCTGGATGGCTGATGATTGGAAAACACCAACCGATAATATCAACCACTTGTTAGACACTATTTTAGAGTACTTTCCACCTGCCAAAATTGAAGAGGGTAATACGCAAATGCTTATCACATCTTTAGATTACTCTTCTTTTATAGGTCGTATAGCAATAGGAAGACTTAAAAGGGGTGAGCTTAAACCAAACCAACAGGTGATGTTAGCCAAACGTGACGGTACTTTAGAAAAACAAAAAATTAAAGAAGTATTTGTTTTTGATGGTATTGAAAAACGTAAGGTAGATAAAGTTCAACCTGGTGACATTTGTGCGGTTACAGGTATTGAAGGGTTTGAAATTGGAGACTGTATATGTGATTTTGAAAACCCAGACCCTCTAAAATCAATAGCCATTGATGAACCAACAATGAGTATGCTTTTTACTATTAATGATTCGCCGTTTTTTGGTAAAGAAGGCAAATTTGTAACCTCACGCCACATTCATGATAGGTTAGAGAAAGAATTAGAAAAAAACTTAGCACTTAAAGTAGCACCAACAGCCTCTGCTGATAAATGGATAGTTTACGGTAGAGGAGTAATGCACTTGTCGGTATTACTTGAAACAATGCGTAGAGAAGGATATGAATTGCAAGTAGGACAACCGCAAGTTATCTTTAAAGATATAGATGGTGTTAAATGTGAACCTATTGAAGATTTAACCATTGACCTTCCAGAAAATTTTTCAGGAACAGCCATTGATGTGGTAACAAAACGAAAAGGAGAAATGTTAAGCATGGAACCAAAAGGAGAGAGAATGATATGTAAATTCAAAATCCCTTCAAGAGGAATTATTGGCTTAAGAACATTTCTTTTAACCCAAACAGGCGGAGAAGCAGTTGTAACCCATAGATATATTGGTTATGAACCTTACAAAGGTGATATTCCAGGGCGTATGAATGGCTCATTAATCTCTATGGAAAACGGTCAAGCCATTCCTTTTTCTTTAAATAACTTACAAGACAGAGGTTTCTTTTTTATTGAAGCTAACTCTCAAATATATGAAGGTCAAGTGATAGGACAACATACAAAATCTAATGATTTAGTGGTTAATGTTACAAAAACTAAAAAATTAACCAATATGCGTACGTCTAATACAGATGCAAAAGTTAAAATTGCACCACCAAAAATATTTTCATTAGAAGAAGCCTTAGAATATATTCAAGAAGATGAATACGTTGAACTAACGCCTCAATCAATTAGATTAAGAAAAATTTATTTAAAAGAGCACGAGAGAAAAAGAGCCAATAAATAAATTTTTAAAATTTAAGCAAATAGTACAACATTGTTGAAAAATTCAGGAAAGGCCTCTATAATTATATGGAGGTTTTTCTTATAAAATTTGTCCTAAAAAACAAAATGTTAATAAATTTGTTAAAAACATTAATTAGGCGCATTTTTTGATGTATATATTTTACATAATTTTGAATAAAACACACAATAAATGTTTAACGATAACGAACAATTTGACGAACAATTCAATTTTGAACTTAATAGGTTCGAAAATATGATTGAAGAGGGGGATGCTTATTATTTTGATACAGAAACTCTTGAGCAAATCATAGATTTTTACATCATAAAAAATCAATTTGCTAAAGCATTAACGGCCATAAAATTTGGTCTTGACCAACACCCTAACCATTTTGCTTTTAATTTAAAAAAAGCCCAAATATATTCCTCAAATGGTCAGTTAAAAGATAGCTTGTTACTTTTACAAAATCTTGAAAAATTAGATGCCTATAATACAGAGGTATATATTACAATTGCTAATGTTTTTAGTCAATTACGAGACCATAAAAATGCCATTAAATATTACGAAAAAGCATTAACTATTGCGGAAACATCTGAAGAAATAGACGAACTGATTGAAATATTGCTAGACTTAGCACTTGAGTATGAAAATGCGCAAGACTTTAATATGGCCATTATTGTACTTAAAAAATTGCTTAAAGTATCACCTAATAACGAGTCTGCTATATATGAAATAGCGTATTGCTATGAAAGAATAGGGGACTTTGACAGTTGCATAAGATATTATAATAAGTACATAGATAATAATCCTTACTCTTTTACGGCTTGGTACAATTTAGGTAATATATATTTTTTAAAAAAAGAACTAGATAAGGCAATATGGGCATACGATTATTCTACAATTATCAATGAAGAATTTTCATCAGCTTATTTTAATATGGGAAATACCTATATGCAAATGGAAGAATTTAACAAAGCCATTGATGCTTATAAGAAATGTTTAACCATTGACCAAGAAGACGCACTAACACTTTGCTATATAGGTGAAGCTTATGAACGTTTAGAAGATTACAATATAGCCTTAATTTATTACGAAAAAAGTAAATCTATCAATCCAGATATTGCAGATACATGGATTGGAATAGGAATAGTTAAAGACCTATTAGGAAAAACAAATGAATCTATATCCTATTTTCAACATGCTACAGGACTACAACCTGATAATGCTAATTATTTACTAGTGTTAGGTGAGGCGTTATTTAAGTTAGACCGGCATGCAGAAGCAGAGTTAATACTTGAAAAAGCGTTACAGATAGATAGGGACTATGATGAAGCCATAACCATGTTAGCCAAAATCAAAAAAGAGTACAATATCAATGAGGCCATTTACTTTTTAATAGAAGCTGATAAAAATCAGGAATTAAGTATTTCTAATCAAATCCTCTTGTGTAGCTTGCTGTGGGAGAACGGACAAAGACTAGAAGCCTTAGAAGTTTTTAAAAATCAATTTGTAAAAAATGCCAAAAAGTCAGTAAAATACTTACTTTTGTACCTACCCGAATCAACACAGTATTCGGAATTTAATAACATAATAAACTCTCAAGATGAAATATAACTTTGATTTACCCTTTATACCTAAAAGAACAATTCAACCCCGTGATTCAGGTGTAACCATGATGATGGACAAAGGGTTAAGTGTAAGAGAGGTTGAAGACTTTTTAGAGGCAAATGCAAATTATACTGATATTGTTAAGTTTGGTTTTGGCACCTCTTTGGTAATACAAAATTTAGAAGAAAAATTAAAACTTTACCGTTCTGTTGGTATAAAGCCTTATTTTGGTGGAACCTTATTTGAAGTTTTTATCGCCCGTAATCAATTTGACGATTATAGACGTTTTATAGATAAATATAAACTAGAACTTTGTGAGGTTTCTGATGGCTCAATTGAAATTCCTCATGAAGAAAAATTAAAATATATTTCTGAATTAGCCAAAGACAGAACAGTATTATCTGAAGTAGGGTCAAAAGATGCAGGTATCATTATTAGTCCCTCAAAATGGATTAGAATGATGAAAACTGAACTTGAGGCAGGATCTTGGAAAGTTATTGCCGAAGGACGTGAATCTGGAACTGTTGGAGTGTTTAGGCCTAACGGAACGGCTCATACTTATTTAATTAATAAAATTATAAAAACGATTAAACCAGAAGATATTCTTTGGGAAGCACCTAAAAAAACGCAACAAGTTTGGTTTATCAGACTATTTGGACACAATGTTAATTTAGGTAATATTGCCCCAAATGAAGTTATCCCATTAGAGTGTTTAAGACTAGGTTTAAGAGGTGACACATTTTTTCAATTTTTACCTAAAGATATTGAAGAACGTTTAAGACAAAAAAATGTAGATGATACAGTAGAAGATGAAAACTAAAAAATCTTTTATTGGTATTGTTTTTCGTGGTCTTGCTATGGGAGCGGCAGATGTTGTTCCAGGAGTATCTGGTGGTACAATAGCATTTATAACAGGTATATATGAGGAGTTAATAGATACCATAAGCGGAGTTAATTTAGCTTTATTAAAAACCTTAAAAAATAAAGGTTTTAAAACGTTTTGGAATCAATTAAACGGTAATTTTATTTTAGCATTATTCTTAGGTATTGGTATTAGTATTGCATCATTAGCCAAGCTAATAACTTACTTGTTAGATCATCATCCTATTTTAGTATGGTCATTCTTTTTTGGTCTGGTATTAGCATCTATCCATTTAGTTGGTAAACAGGTTAAAAAGTGGTCTATAGCTACGGCAATAGCCTTTGTTATTGGTGCCACTTTAGCATATTATATTACAATTTTACCCCCAATTCAACAAACAGAAGCTAATTGGTACATTTTTTTATCAGGAATGATAGCAATTTGTGCAATGATTTTACCAGGAATTTCGGGTAGTTTTATTCTGCTATTGTTAGGGGCTTACCAAACCATTTTAAACGCTGTAAAATCTTTTGATGTTAATAAAATTGTAGTGTTTATGTTAGGCTGTGTCGTTGGACTTTTATCATTTTCACACCTTTTAAAGTGGATGTTTAAAAAGTACGAATCTATTACCATAGCAGTTTTAACTGGTTTTTTGTTAGGGTCTTTAAATAAATTGTGGCCTTGGAAAAAAACTTTAGAGATTTACATTAACAGTCACGGAAAAGAAATACCATTACAACAAAAAAACATTTCTCCTTCAACGTTTCAACAAATCACGCAACAACCGCATGAACTTTTTTATGCTGTGCTTTTTTGTGTATTAGGTATCATTTTGATTGTGGCTTTAGAAAAAATGGGCAATAAAAAAGGAACTCCTTAAATCCGCAAGAATGTTCGTAGCGAAATGCAAAGCATTCATAAACACCTTAAAAAGCAAATACAAATTTGTGCATAAAAGTCAAAATGTACGTTAGAACTTTACTATGTAAATCACGAACACCA
>DQTE01000036.1 GCA_015662905.1 Crocinitomix sp.
TCGTTCATGTTATTGCTTAAAACAGATGCCATATATTCAGCAGGGTAATGCGCTTTTAAATAGGCAGTTTGAAATGCAATATAGGCATAACACGTTGAGTGAGATTTATTAAACGCGTAAGAGGCAAAAGCCTCCCAATCCACCCACATTTTTTCTAGAGCTTTCCTGTCGTGTCCGTTTGCCTCACCATTATCTAAAAATTTAGGTTTCATTTTAGCCAACAAGTCTAACTTCTTTTTACCCATTGCCTTACGCAGGGTGTCAGCTTCACCTTTTGAAAACCCAGCTAATTTTTGAGATAAAAGCATTACTTGTTCTTGATAAACGGTAATGCCATAAGTTTCTTCTAAATACTCAGCACTTGCGTTAATATCATAAGTTATTTTTTCTAATCCGTGCTTTCTTTTAATAAATGAAGGAATATATTCTAAAGGACCAGGTCTGTACAGGGCATTCATTGCAATAAGGTCAGAGAATTGAGTTGGTTTTAGCTCTCTTAAATATTTTTGCATTCCAGCAGATTCATATTGAAAAACTCCTACTGTTTCTCCTTTTTGAAATAGTTCATACGTTTTTTTATCATCTAATGGAAATTCATCAGGAACTAAATCAATGTTATGACGTTCTTTAACTATTTTACATGCGTCTTTAATTAGGGTTAAAGTTTTAAGCCCCAAAAAATCCATTTTTAACAAACCGGCATCTTCCGCTACAGAATTGTCAAACTGTGTGCAGTACATATCAGAGTCTTTAGCAAGAGCAACCGGCACAAAGTTTGTAATATCATCAGGTGTAATAATTACGCCACAAGCGTGGATACCTGTGTTTCGCATAGAACCTTCTAATGTTATAGCTAGTTTAATAACTTCAGCTTTTAAATCTTTACCTTTTGCTATTGATTTTAATTCATTGACTCTAGCAATGTCATCTTGATTGTTATTCAATTTATTGGCTAAAGCAACATCATCTAAGCCAAAAATTTTTGCCAGCTTCATATCTGGTACAAGTTTAGCTAGATAGTCGGCATCATGCAATGGTAAATCTAAGGCTCTTGCTGTATCTCTGATAGAAGATTTAGCGGCCATGGTGCCGTAGGTGATAATTTGTGCCACTTGATTTTCACCGTATTTGTCTATCACCCAGTCAATAACTTTTTGTCGTCCCTCATCATCAAAATCTATATCTATATCAGGCATTGAAATACGTTCTGGGTTTAAGAAACGCTCAAAAAGTAAATCGTACTTTATAGGGTCTATGTTTGTAATGTAAGTGCAATAGGCAACTACCGAACCTGCTGCCGACCCCCTACCTGGACCAACAGACACTCCCATTTTACGTGCTGCATGGCAAAAATCTTGTACAATCAAAAAGTAACCAGGGTAGCCTGTATTTGCAATTACCTCCAATTCAAAATCTAAGCGTTCTATGGTTGACTTTGGTAAATCTTTTCCCCAACGCTTATACGCACCTTCATAGGTTAGGTGACGTAAGTAGTTGTTCTCTCCTCTTTTTCCGCCATCTTCTTTATCTTTTGGGTCAGTAAACTCCTCTGGAATATCAAAATCTGGCAGTAAAATGTCTCTTTCTAATTTGTAAGGCTCACATTTGTTTACAATTTTAGAGGTGTTTAATATTGCGTCTGGTAAATCAACAAAAAGAGACTTCATGTCTTCAGCAGACTTAAAAAAGTATTCTTGATTTGGTAACCCAAACCTAAACCCTCTTCCTCTACCTATAGGGGTAGATTTTAACTCTCCATCTTTTATACAAAGTAATGTGTCGTGAGCATTAGCATCTTCTTTTTCAAGGTAGAATGTATTGTTAGTTGCTACAATTTGAACCTTATGTTTCTCTGCAAATTGAAGAAGTGTCTCATTAATTTTATCCTCATCTTCTTGACCATGTCTTATGATTTCAGCATAAAAGTCATCTCCAAATTGCTCTTTCCACCATATAAAAGCATCCTCTGCTTGTTTTTCTCCTACATTTAAGATTAAACTAGGTACTTCTCCATAAACACCTCCAGTAAGTACTATTAAATCATCTTTATACTGTTCAACAATTTGTTTATCTATTCGGGGAACATAGTAAAACCCTTTAATAAAGGCGATTGATGCCATTTTAGTAAGGTTATGATAACCATTTTCGTTTTTAGCTAAAATTACAACTTGGTATCCGTTGTCCTTAACGGTTTTATCTTTGTGATTTTTGCAAATGTTAAATTCACACCCCACTATTGGTACAAGAGGTTTTTCATTAAAATCTTCACCCTTTTCTTGAGCTTCTTTTTTTCTTTGTTCAACAGCTTTGTTGTGATTTAGCACTTCTCTAACAAAATGAAAAGCAGCCATCATATTTCCAGTGTCAGTTAATGCAACTCCTTCACATTTATTTTCTACGGCTTTTTTCACTAAACCTTTAATAGTAGTAGTAGATTGTAAAATTGAAAACTGAGAGTGGTTGTGTAAATGAGAAAACTGAGCGTTCTTTAAAATTGTAATATTGTCAGAATGGTCGCTACTGGTTGTACCTTCCAAATCTGTTTTCTTTTTCTTTAACTTTTCAGATTCTTTTTTCAGATTTAGGTGTTTTAAACCTATAACTTTAATGGGTAAAGGGTTTTTTTCAATAAATGATTTTAAATAATCATCATTTTCTTGTAACAGACCTATTGAATAAGTACCTTTACGTATTAACTCAAAAAAACAACGGGCTGTAGCTTCAACATCTGCAGTAGCATTATGGGCTTCTGCAAAGGGTTCATCAAATAAAAATTCATGGAGCTCAGTTAGGGTGGGTAATTTGAATTTTCCTCCTCTACCTCCTGGAATTTTACAAAGCTGGGCTGTTACTTCAGTACAAGTATCAAGAACAGGTTTTGAGTTTAGCTCGGTTTCTATATTGTAACGGTAATACTCGCACCCCATGATATTGTTGTCAAAGCCTACGTTTTGACCTACAACAAATTTTGCTTTATTTAGTGCTTCATTAAATTCAATTAACACCTGTTTAATATCTACACCTCTTTCTTCTGCTAATTCAGTTGAAATTCCGTGGATTTGTTCAGCATCAAAGGGAATGTTAAAATCATCTGGCTTTATAAGATAGTCTTTAGCTTCAATAAGATTTCCCCATTTGTCATGTAATTGCCATGCAATTTGCACACACCTAGGCCAGTTTTCAGTGTCAGTTATTGGTGCTTTCCAACTGCGTGGTAAACCTGTGGTTTCTGTGTCAAATATAATGTACATGAATGCTTTTTTTTGTAAAAGTTAAAGATATAGTTTTAACTAAACTTTATTACACAGAGATGCAATTTTTTATTAACAAATTTTAAAAAAACAGGGTATAAATTAATTTTTTTACTGATTAACTGCTTTCGTACCACAGCATAAATAGTTTACGTTGAGTGTTAATAGCTTTGTTCTGTATCAAATTATTATGAATATTTTAAGATTTATTGAGCAATTTCCAACAGAACAAAGTTGTAGAAATGATTTTAAA
>DQTE01000234.1 GCA_015662905.1 Crocinitomix sp.
ACTGCAGAATAAGCAGAAAGGAAATCATAATATTTTTTACCTTCAACATCCCAAACAAAAACACCTTCACCTTTAGTTAGAACTACAGGTAACGGGTGGTAGTTATGTGCTCCATAGCTATCTTCTAATTTTATTGCTTGTTTTGATGTGTTTTTATCTGCTGTAATCATTTATTTAAAGGTTTTTATAGAGGAACAAATATAAAACAAAAAAGACTATCTTTTTACAGATAGCCTTTTTTTAAATATTTAGTTTTTTTAGATTAAAATTTCAAAGTAAATCGCATTAAGTAGTTTCTACCTAACTGTCCTATCTGTGTTACTTCTGAACTATATAAAAACCTTCCTCCAGCACTTCTTAAATCTGGATTACCATTAGTACCATCGTGTAATATGTCTGGATAAACATCAAAAATATTATTTGCTTGAACAGAAATGTTAAAGTTTTTAGAAAACTCATACCCTAAAGAGAAGTCGGTTGCTATTTTAGCAGAGTGAACTTGGTCATCCGCTTCAGTATTACCAGCTACAGTTACTTCGCCAAAGCGAGTATTGTTTAGTCCAAAAGAAAAATTATGAATGTCATAATTTAAACCTAATGATATTTTAGATTTAGGTCTAGCATCTGTAATACGCAATTGTTCTCTATGATCAAATACACTATACCCATTATCAGATAAAACTTTTGGATTTGCAACATCACCTTCCATTACCGTATTATTAAAGTTCATTGATAAGTTTGCCTTAAACTTACCTGACCCAAGATTAATTCTACTTACGTTAGCAACTAAGTCAAGACCTGTTGTTTTAGTATTTATTGCATTAATAAAAAATTGTAGAGCTTTGATACCATTGTCATTTAAAATTTGTTCAACAGGGTTTGTTGATGAGTCATCACTATCAAATCCAATTTGTGAAGAGAATAATACACGGTCGTTTACTTTAATCTGATAAATATCGGCACTCAAATTAAATTTACCTAATTTTGCTGTTGCTCCAATTGAAAAGTTTTGTGAAGTTTCTGCTTTTAAATTAGGTACATTTAAATTTTCTACAATTTGGCTATCATTGGCAAAAGTACCTTGTAATTGTGGGTCAGGATTGCCTGATACAATTATATATTGTGTTAAAGTAATGTATCTTTGATGTAAACTTGGAGCTCTAAAGCCAGTACTTGTTGATGCTCTTAAAGCAATATCATCTGTAACTTTATAGCGTCCATTTAATTTCCATGAAAAGTTTGAACCAAAATCAGAAAATTTTTCATATCTAATAGCTGCTCCTAAAAGTGATTTTTCAGAAAAATCATAATCTAAACCAGCATAAGAAGCAAAGTTATAGCGACTTACGTCCATAGCTTCATGAGGTTTTATACCTGCGAATGAATCAGAACCACCTCCGTAATAAGATAACTCATCTCCTTTATGGCCTTGGTAATACTCTCTTTTATATTCTATACCAAATGATGTACTTACCTTGTCATTAAAAACTTTAGAGAAATCTAAATTACTTACAAAATTACTAAAAGCATAACCTCCAGGTTTGAATGTTCTTGGAGAAGTTCCATGGTCGGCTAAATAATCTCTATTTACAGAATTGTTTACGGTATAATCTACATAATTTCTACCATAGGTTAAACTTGCATCTGTGTTAAAACCAAATAAATCAAATTTAATACCTGCAACACTCATGTTATCATCAACAACAGTTTCAAATGTAGGATGGTAACCTACAAAATCTTCATATTTACTTATAAATTCGGCATCTTGAACATCACCTCTCCAAAAAGGAGATCTATAATATGCGAAACTTTGACCGTATCTTTTTGTTATAGTATGAAAAGTATAAAACTCAGATTTTTCACTAATAGGATATGTAAAATTAGCCAAACCAGAAATTTTTGTAAGCTTTGGTTGCCCAACAATCATCCCAATGTCTGGATTTTCATTCATCCAAGCAGACACATTATTGTAAAATTCAGTATCTCTAATATAGTCAGGGTCATCAGTATTTCCTCCATAATCAGCTACGTCTGGAGCTTCTCCAGGTGTGTCTTGTGCATTACCAGCTCTATTTGTTATATTTTGTTTAAAGTATTCTAAACTTAGGCTAAGTTTTCCTTTTTCGCCAACGTTTACTGTACCATTATAGTCAATTCCCATATTAAATCCATCTCCTTGACTTGTTACACCGGCATGCGTATTTATTTCAGAATATTCAGCATCGTCTTTTAAAATAATATTAATTACACCAGCAATTGCATCGGAACCATATTGAGCAGATGCACCATCGCGTAAAACTTCAATGCTTTTTACTGCCGAGTTTGGAAATGATTTTAAATCGATACCTACTTCTCCTTTTCCAGGTGTACCGTTAAGGTATATTTGAGAAGATTGTTTCATTCTTTTTCCGTTCATTAACACCAAAGTTCTACTAGGACCTAAACCCCTTAAATCTGCTGGATCAAAGTGTGCGGTTGCATCTGATATTGCTTGGGTAGCAGAGTTAAAAGAAGGTACTGTATAACTAAGCATTTGTTCTACTTGTACTTTACCACTACCTTTTAACTCTTTTACACTAATATTGTCAATTGGTACGGGTGAGTCTAGTACTGATCTTGGTTTGGCTCTATTTCCAGTAATTACTACTTCGTCTAAAGCCATACCTTCTGCCATTGTAAGGTTTAACACTGCGGAACCGTCCATTTCTTTAGTAATGCTTGTATAGCCTACAGACGAAAATGTTACTTTGTTTCCTTTTTTAACTTTTATGGTGTAATTTCCGTCAAAGTCGGTGGTTGTACCTGTTGAAGTTCCTTCAACTACAACAGAAACTCCAGGTATTGGTTGGTTGGTTTCGTCTTTTACAACTCCTGATACTTTATATTGTGCATGCATTGAGAATGATACTAATATAAAAGTTAATAATAATGTAATTTTTGTTTTCATATTAAATAAAATAAATTGGTTAATAATAATAACAAATATGACAAAAATTACTCGTTAAAACAAACTTTATGTTAATATATTGTTATTTTTTTTATAAATATCTCAATAAATTGATTTTTTAATGAGATATATGTAATATTATGCAAGTGTACTTTGATGGTTCAATTTATATTAATGCTTTTTTGAAGTAGTGTTTTTTTTTAGTGAAAAAATTTATTTGGTATTCATTCTTAGTTTCCATTTAATAAAAAACGAGTTAATAAATACACATAAAAAAAAAGACTATCTGTAAAGATAGTCTTTTTTTAAAATTGTTATTTTTCAAACATTATTTTTTACTTCCGCAAGAAGCTTTTGCTTTTTTACTTCCGCAAGAAG
>DQTE01000151.1 GCA_015662905.1 Crocinitomix sp.
ATATCTATTCCTTTTTGTTGCCAAGCGCTGCCATTCCATTCATACACCCGCACATGGCCGGCATCTGAGCCGTTGCCGGCATTCCAAGTCGCCCCAATAGCGACAGTATTGGCATCGGGCATGCTGACTGACCAGCCTGAGACATCATTCGCCGCTTCTCCGTCTATATCTATTCCTTTTTGGTTCCATGTTTGAGAAAAACTGATGGTGCTTAGCCATACGCCTAATACAAGTAATGAGGCTTTTGGTAAATGGTAAGCCCGTCCCATAATGGTTGTTTTAAATAGTTTCATAGTATTAAATTATTTATTTCAATACGCAAATATAGTGAAATAATTTAATACTGCAAAACGTAATACCTTGTTGTTGTATGACTTGGGTAGGGAAGATTTGTTAATTTGTTATTTTATTGCTTTTAAGTAACAGCGTAAAATTTTTAGGGGTTTTAATTGGTGATTTATTGCCAATAGTACAGACTGTTTTTGTGTTAAGTGATTGGAATGGCAACTTTGGTTTTTGTAAGTTTGCTACCAAATGTTAGCAAAGGATTGCGACTTTAGAAGCACATTTTTTGGTTTACATTTGGTAAACTTACAAAGACCAAATTATAATGGAAAGCACGTTTAAACACCCTAAAAATATTTAAGGTGAAGTTTTTATTCTTTAATTAGCATCCAAACTTTGGTTTTTAATAAAGGTTCTGCTTGTTTAAATTTTAGTTCTTTAATTTCACCTGTTTGCATATTTCTTATTTTAACCCTTTGATTTCTGCCAATTTTTTGTTGAACTACAATTGGTTTTCGTTTTGGTTTTTGTTGGGTTGAATTTTGCATAGCTTGTTCATAGCCTTCGCTTCCGCTAAATTCTGGTGCTGGTGTGCTAGATACTTCACCACCATCAAAAGCGCCGCCAACGTCTTCAAAATCAACTTCGGTTTGTGCTACTGTTTCGGGTGATTGATTTAATATTTCGGCTTTAGATAAAAAGCCAACCACTTCTTTGCTCATTTTACCTAGCATAGTTGTAAATAGTTCGTAAGCTTCTTTTTTATAAATAACTAAAGGGTCTTTTTGTTCTATTGAGGCATGTTGAACAGATGTTCTTAAATCATCCATTCTACGTAAATGTTCTTTCCATTCGTTGTCAATAAACCCTAGAGAAATCATTTTTTCTATTTGGGTTTTTAGTATTTTCCCTTCAGATTCACTGGCTTCTTTTAATGGTAGAATTACATTAATAGTTTTTTCATGGTCAGTTATAGGAAATGCCATATTAACATATTTATCCCCTTCATTTTTATAAACTTGTTTTATTACTGGGGCTGCTTTTTCTGCCATTTCATTAGACTTTTTAATATAAGCCTCTGTAGCTTTATCATAAATTAAGTCTATTAATTCTCCTGGATTTGTAGAAGAAAACTCACTTTCGGTAATTGGTGGTTCTATTTTTAAGTATTTTAATAACTCAAATTCAAAATTATTAAAATCTTTGCGTGGGTAGTTGTCATTGACAATTTCTTCAGCTACATCATAAAACATATTTGAAACATCTAATCCTATTCTGTCTCCAAATAGTGCATTTTTACGTTTTTTGTAAATGGCGTTACGTTGGGCATTCATTACGTCATCATACTCTAATAATCTTTTTCTTATTCCAAAATTATTTTCTTCTACTTTCTTTTGAGCCCGTTCAATAGATTTAGATATTAAAGATGATTCAATCACTTCTCCCTCTTTATATCCCATTCTATCCATTGCTTTAGCAATACGTTCTGACCCAAATTTACGCATAAGGTCGTCTTCTAAGGATACGAAAAATTGAGATGAACCGGGGTCGCCCTGACGCCCTGAACGACCTCTTAACTGTCTATCAACTCTACGTGAGTCATGACGTTCAGTACCAATTATTGCTAAACCACCTGCAGCTTTTACTTCATCTGTTAATTTAATGTCAGTACCCCTACCTGCCATGTTGGTGGCAATAGTTACTTTGCCTGCGTGTCCTGCTTCTGCAACAATTTCTGCCTCACGTTTATGGTGTTTGGCATTTAATACATTATGAGGAATTTTTCTCATTTTTAACATTCTGCTCAGTAATTCAGAAATTTCTACGGTGGTGGTTCCTACTAAAACCGGACGTCCTTGTTTTACAATTTCATCAATTTTATCAATTACTGCATTAAATTTTTCTCTTTGTGTTTTATACACCAAATCGTTTAAGTCTTTTCTAACAATTGGTCTATTAGTTGGTATAATCACCACATCTAATTTATAGATGTCCCATAATTCTTGTGCTTCTGTTTCGGCTGTACCAGTCATTCCGGATAGTTTGTGGTACATTCTAAAAAAGTTTTGTAGGGTAACTGTAGCATAGGTTTGGGTGGCGGCTTCTACTTTTACATTTTCTTTTGCTTCTAGTGCTTGATGTAATCCGTCTGAAAAGCGTCTTCCGTCCATGATACGCCCTGTTTGTTCATCAACAATCATAACTTTTCCATCCATCACTACATATTCATCTCCGTTTTCAAAAAGTGAATAGGCTTTTAATAATTGGTTTATGGTGTGAATTCTTTCAGATTTTTCACCATATTCTTTAATTATTTCTTCTTTTTTATTGATTTCTTCCGCTTTAGACCATCCTTCATTTTCTACGGCATGAAGTTCTGTTGCAATATCTGGTAAAATGTAATAGTCTTTATTTTCACCGTCAGATAATAAATCTATTCCTTTGTCTGTAAGTTCAATTGTGTTATGTTTTTCATTGATAACAAAGTACAGTTCTTTATCAATTTTAGGCATTTCACGTTCTCTATCTTGCAAATAAAAATTTTCAGTTTTTTGCAATTGAGCTTTCATACCTGGTTCACTTAAAAACTTTATTAGTGCTTTGGTTTTAGGTAAACCTCTATACACTCTTAATAATGCATCACTCCCTTCTTCTATTTGTTCTTTGGTTGCTGTACCATCAGCCAAGCCTTTAAGGTTTTTTTTGGCTTTAATCAATAATTCGTTGACTAATTTACGTTGAGCTGCAACAATTTTTTCTACTTTTGGTTTTAACTCATAAAACTCGTGTTTATCGCCATTTTCAGTTGGACCAGATATAATTAAAGGTGTTCTGGCATCATCAATTAATACTGAATCGACCTCATCAATAATGGCAAAGTGGTGTTTTTGTTGCACTATTGAATTTGGGTCAGTGGTCATGTTATCACGCAAATAATCAAAACCAAACTCGTTATTTGTACCAAATGTAATGTCTGCTTTGTAGGCATTTTTACGTGCTTCTGAATTTGGTTGGGTATTATCAATGCAATCAACAGTTAAGCCGTGAAATTCATAAATTGGTCCCATCCACTCACTATCTCTTTTTGCCAAATAATTATTAACGGTTACCATGTGCACACCTTTGCCTGCAAGCGCATTAAGATACACGGGCATTGTTGCTACTAACGTTTTTCCTTCTCCTGTTTGCATCTCTGCCACATTTCCTTGATGTAATACCACACCACCATATATTTGAACGTCATAGTGTACCATATTCCACTCTACTTCTGCTCCTGCAGCTTCCCATGTTGTGTTCCACAATGCTTTATCGCCTTTAATGGTAATGTGTTTTTTTCTATCAGATAATTCTTTATCAAATTCGGTAGCTGTTACTTCTACTACATCATTTTCGGCAAAACGTCTAGCGGTTTCTTTTACCACAGCAAATGCCTCAGGTAGAATCTCCTCTAAAACCTCTTCTATTTGTTTATCTACTGTTTTTTTTAGTTTATCTACTTTATTGAAAATATTTTCTTTTTCTTGAAAATCCATAGTAGGATTATCTGCTACTTTTTGCTCAAGCGTTGCAATATCATTTTCTGTTTCAAGTGTATAATCTTTTATTCTCTTTTTAAATGATTCAGTTTTTGCTCTTAATTCGTCATTTGAAATATTTTTAATTTGTTCCCATTGAGCATTTACTTTATCAATATACGGGCTAAATCTTTTATAATCTTTATCCGCTTTACTGCCTAGTATTTTTTTGAATATTTTTAACATTTTTATGCTATTTTTTTTGAAGGGTTAAAATTAGTTAGTTTTAATTGATATTACAATTTTTTTAACAAGTTTTGTATAAAATTTGTGCCGCTTTAAAAAATCAGACAAATTGTCAACAACTTAAATTATTTATCCATAATAAAGTAAAGCGACTTATATTAATATTTATATTTGCAGTTCATAAAACAGAAAATATATTTTTAGATGAAATTTTTTATTGACACGGCTAATTTAGGTGAGATTAAAGAAGCTAATGATTTAGGTATTTTGGATGGTGTAACTACTAACCCATCATTAATGGCTAAAGAGGGTATAACAGGGAAAGACAATATTTTAAAACACTATGTTGACATTTGTAACATTGTAGACGGACCTGTGAGTGCTGAAGTGATTGCTACTGATTATGATGGTATGATTAAAGAAGGTGAAGCTTTAGCAGAGTTACATCCTAATATTGTAGTTAAAATTCCTATGATAAAAGATGGGATAAAAGCTATAAAATACTTTTCGGACAAAGGGATTAAAACAAATTGCACTTTAGTTTTTTCACCGGGACAAGCTATTTTAGCAGCTAAAGCAGGGGCTACTTATTTATCTCCATTTATAGGTCGATTAGATGATATTTCAACCAATGGATTAGATTTAATAGCTCAAATTAGACTTATTTATGACAATTACCTATTTGACACCCAAATATTAGCGGCCTCAGTAAGACATACTATGCATATTATTGAATGTGCAGAAATTGGTGCTGACGTAATGACAGGTCCTTTAAAGGCTATTATGGGATTGTTAAAACACCCGTTAACAGATAGTGGTTTAGAAAAGTTTTTGGCAGACTATGCCAAAGGTAATGGTTAATTTTAAACAATTTTAACCGAAATAATTTTTACTGGGCAAGCTTGTTTGGCATTTTCAGCACTTTCATGAAATTCTGGTGTGGTACGTACAGTATGAAACCCCTTTTTATCGGTGCTTTTTAAAAGTACCGATTTTCCATCTTTTTTGGACATTTTAAACATTTGTGGACATAATTCTTCACAGTAATTACACCCAATACATTTGTCTCTTTGTAAGGTTACAACTAACATTTATTTAGCAAATTCAGTTTTTACAATTTTATATAATTTATCAGATCTTCTAATTTTATCCTTAACCAGAAATGTAACATTTACCCCTCTATTGGCTTCATAAACAGGTTTTTCATCAACCATCATTTCTGTAATTTCGGTTTCAATTACCCCTGTTGTTGGGCCGGTAATAAGTATCTTATCACCCACTTTGATATTTTGAGCTTCAACTTTAAATTCGGCAACACCTACACGCGGAAAATAATGTACTCCCTTACCAATATAAACTCGTTTTTGAGTTGCTTTTGAACCAGAGGTATTATTAAACTCACCTAATTTTTGACCTAAATAATAACCGCCCCAAAAATCTCTATTATATACTTTTTTTAAATCTTCCATCCATTCCTCAACATTTGCTTGGTTATATTTGCCAGACAAATAATCATCAATTGCTTTTCTATAGGTTTCAATGACAGTTTTAACATATTCTGGTGCCCTGCCTCTGCCTTCTATTTTTAATACAGTTACTCCTGTATCTAATACTTGGTCTAAAAAATCTAGGGTACATAAATCTTTAGGCGACATAATGTACTCATTATCTATGTCAAGCTCAATACCTGTTTCTTTATCAATAACCGTATATGTTTTTCTGCAATTTTGAACACAAGCCCCTCTATTAGCTGATGAATTGTGCGTATGTAAACTCATATAACATTTACCAGAAACCGCTACACAAAGCGCACCGTGTGCAAATATCTCTATTTCTATTAAATTACCTTTTGGACCTCTAATATCTTCTTTAATGATTTGATCACAAATCTTTTTTATTTGTATTAAACTCAACTCACGCGACAACACCATTACATCTGCAAAATGACTGTAAAACTTAACCGTTTCTATATTTGTTACATTTAATTGAGTTGAAATATGAACTTCAACCCCTTGAGAAGATGCATAGTTAATCACAGCTTGATCTGAGGCAATAATTGCAGAAATTTTTGCATCTTTAACCGCGTTAATTAAAGTTTTTATAACTGATAAATCGTGGTCGTAAATAATGGTATTTAAAGTTAAATATGATTTTATGCCTGCTTTACTTGTGCGTTTAGCGATTTCCTTTAAATCCCCTAAGGTAAAGTTTATAGAGGCTCTGGCACGCATATTTAATTGGTCAATTCCAAAATACACCGAATCTGCTCCGGCATTAATTGCAGCTTGTAAAGACTCCCAATTACCTGCAGGCGCCATTAATTCAACTTTTCTTCTACTCATTATCTATGTAAATTAAATTGGGTGCAAAAATACATAAAATAAAAAAACTGACAATAGTCATTAAATATCTCAATTGATTTTATTATCTTTACATCACTAAAATTACATCATTTATGGATAACTTAGAACAAGCGTTTAATGAAATCATTGAAAAAGATTTAAAAGTTGAACCAAGAGATTGGATGCCTGAAAAATACAGGGCAAATAACATCAGACAAATTTCTCAACATGCCCATTCTGAAGTTATAGGAATGCAACCAGAAGGAAATTGGTTATTAAGAGCACCTTCTTTAAGAGCTAAACAAGTTTTATTAGCTAAAATACAAGATGAAGCAGGACATGGTTTATATTTATATTCAGTAGCTGAAACTTTAGGTATTTCAAGACAAGAAATGATAGAGCAGCTACACAGTGGAAAAGCAAAATACTCATCTATATTTAATTATCCAGCTTTAACATGGGCAGATATGGGTGCTATAGGTTGGTTAGTAGATGGTGCAGCAATTGTTAATCAAGTATCTTTACAAAGAACTTCATACGGACCTTATTCTAGAGGAATGGTAAGAATATGCAAAGAAGAAAGTTTTCATCAGCGTCAAGGTTATGAAATTATGATTCACATGGCCAATGGAACACCAGAACAAAAAGCTATGGCACAAGACGCTTTAAATAGATTTTGGGAACCAGCTTTAATGATGTTTGGGCCACATGACAAAGATTCTGCACATACTTCTGATTCTATGAAATGGAAAATAAAACGTGAAACTAACGATACGCTAAGACAAAAATTTATTGATAAAACTGTACCTCAGATTGAATTTTTAGGATTAGAAGTTCCTGATAAAAATTGTAAGTGGAATGAAGAAACGGGACATTATGATCACAGTCCTTTTAATTGGGACGAGTTTTGGAATGTTGTAAAAGGAAACGGACCTTGTAATGCAGAACGTTTAGAACATCACAAAAAAGCTCATAACGACAACGCTTGGGTTAGAGAAGCAGCTTATCAATATGCCAAAAAAACAGAAGGAGAACTAGTTTAAAATTAAAAAGAATAAAATGGAAAAAGGAGATAAAGTTTGGGAAGTATTTATACAAAAAAAACCAGGATTAGCGTTTAAACACGCAGGGAGTGTCCATGGCTATGACAAAAAAATGGCGATTCAAAATGCAAGAGATTTATATACACGTAGAGGAGAAGGAAGAGAAATTTGGGTGGTAGAAACTACTCATATTGTTTCTGTACCTTTAGATCAAGCTGACGCGTTTTTTGACCCATCAATAGATAAACCTTATAGATTAGCAGATTTTTACAAAATTCCTGACGGAGTTGAAAACATTTAATTGTTAAATATTATGGGAATTATTATAAATGATAACAAAGCTAAATTTTTGATACGTTTAGCTGATACTTCTACTATTTTAGGGCAACGCTTGTGCGAAATGTGTAGCAAAGGACCTTTTTTAGAAGAGGATATTGCAATGTCTAATTTAGCTCTAGATTTAATTGGAAGAGCAGAATTGATGTTAAAAGAAGTGTCTAACATTGAAGGAGGAACTTACTCTGCAGATGATTACTGTTACAGAAGAAACGAAAGAGAATATTTTTCTTTAAAATTATCTGAACAACCAAACCACGATTTTGCTTGGGTTATGGGACGTCAATTTATGCATGATGTGTATATGTATGAAATTTTTACTCAATTACTAAATTCTGATGACGCAAATATTAGTGCCATAGCAGAAAAGGTAATTAAAGAAATAAAGTATAGCCTAGAACATTCTAAAAATTGGGTTTTAAGACTAGGCATTGGTACTGAGGAATCAAATGAGCGTATGCAAAAAGCTATTAATATGCTTTGGAAATATATGCAAGAAGCTTTTAACTTTGAT
>DQTE01000296.1 GCA_015662905.1 Crocinitomix sp.
AAAGATATGTTTTATCCTGCTCAAAAAGTAAAAGAAGCAGGAAATAGTAAAATTATGTTGACGGAAAGAGGTACACTTTTAGGTCTTGGTAGGCTGGTTGTTGACTTCACTCAAATAGTAGACATGAAAGAATTTGGTTATCCAGTAGTTATGGATGCAACTCATTCAACACAAAGACCAGGAGGAGGAGCAACCTCTGGAGGAAACCCTCACTATGCACCATACATTGCTAAAGCTGCTGCTGCTGTTGGGGTGGATGGCTATTTTATGGAAGTTCATCCTGATCCTAGTTGTGCTTTAAGCGATGGCAGTAATATGCTTAGGTTAGATGGGTTTAGAGAAATATTAAAAGGTTTATCATGAAAATAATGGATTATGTTAGAACAATGACTGAAGAGAACAAACACAAAGGTGGCTTCATTCATCCTCTTAGTATGATTAAAGAAAATTGTGTATTTAATTTTCCTATTCACTTGTCAAAAGCTACTGAGGTTCATTCTTCATGTAAGATTGGTAAGTATTCATTTATTAATAGTTACACAGTTTTATATAGTAAAGTTGAAGTAGGAAACTATTGTACCTTTGCAAGAAACTGTGAAATTGGAGTGGCAGATCATCCAACTAATTGGCTGAGTTCTAATAGTTTTCAATATTCAAATGGTATTTTTCCAATTCTTAAAGATATAGATATAACAAAATCACAATTTGTATCTCAAAAAAAAACAGTTATAGGTAATGATGTATGGGTAGGTGCAAAAGTATGTATAATTAATGGTGTACACATTGGAACAGGTGCCATTATTGCAGCAGGTGCTGTAGTGACAAAAAATGTAGAACCTTATAGTATTGTGGGGGGGGTACCTGCAAGGATGATACGAAAAAGATTTTCTGACAAACATATCAAATTATTATTAGAACTAGAATGGTGGAAACTCGATCCACATGAACTTAACAATATTAAATTTAATAATATTGACTTAGCAATTAAACAACTCAAGGAGAGACTATGAATAAAACATTTTTACTAATTAACCCATTTCCTGAATCAGCTTCTCATGGAATTCATAATTATAATGTAAACCTTTTAAATTATTTAGCTTTAAAAGATATTAAGACAGATTATTTTGCTAACAATAAAAAACTTTCTCCTGAAAAATTTAGAGTAGAAGTTTATAAATATGTAACTGAAAACTATGGTATAGACGAAGTTCTAATTGAAGCTCCTGAAGTTAAAGCTTCTACATTATTATTATCTAAAGAGTACATGATACATATAAGAATGCATACACCTGGAGCGATAGCACAAAAATATGATAATGCAGAGGTTAATGAGGAACTATTTGCGATAGAGCTTAGTGTAATTAATAACTCTAAATATGTTTCCTCCCCTTCTTATGGATTGATTGAAGAGCTTAAAGATAAGATTACTCGCGAGGATATTAATGTTTATAAGAATCCCTTTAATTTAAATATTGAAATTTCAACTGAAAAAGAATATAATCTTATTTTTATGGGAAGATTTCAAACTCTTAAAGGTATTGAGTATATAAATGATATTTTATTAAGGCTTCCAACGGAATATCAAGTGGTTCTATTAGGAAACAATTCATCTAAATTTTTGATTCATCCAAGAGTAAAGTGTAATGTATTGAAAATAGAAGAAATTTCTACTGATGAACGTTTTGAATATGTTAAAAAATCAAAAGTTTTGATGCAGTTAAGTAACTTTGAAAACTGTTCTATGGTGATTTTAGAAGCTTTTGCATGTGGAACATGTGTTGTCGCTTGGGATGTTGGTGGAAACAAAGAGATGGCAAATCAAACTGTATTAAGAATTGCACCTAAAAAAAATATTGAATATATAGTTAATGAAATTATTGACCTTAATGAAGATATTCATAGTTATCCAAAAGTAGATGATTTTTTAGAAGCAATAGAAAATATACAAATAGATTTTAAAGATGGATTGTCAAATATTTTGAATGAAAATGAAAAGATTTATAAGGGATTAAATCTTTCTCATAAACATGATTTAAATATAGATTATTTAAAAACAAAATCGGTTATATCGCATGATGCTGAATATAAGAAATTTGGTTCAAGAATTCTTGCTTTTTCTCTTAGTAATGAACAAATTGAGGAAATGTGGGTTCCTATTATAGACAAGTTTGGAGCAGATTATAAATTTATATGTAGACGACCACTTGGTTTTATGTATAAATTTAATAATCCATTTTATGTAGATAAGGATAAATTTGAACAGTTTGATTGGATTAGATATCCAAATTTATTGATTCAGCAAATTTCTGAATATAAACCAAATAAAATTTTATTTCATAATGGGATTCATCCAATGTATAAAAATATTTTGGATAGAGTCAAGAAAGCATATCCAAATATTCCTATCGTGTATTCTGAATTAGGTTGGCTACCCCAAAAAGACCATATTTATTTTGATATTGAAGGTACAAATGGTAGCTCTAAAATTTCTAAACAATCATTTGAAGAATTTTGTGAAGAAAAATACCCAACTATCTCTAATGAGAATATAGAAGGAAGTCATATTCTAATTGTTACTCAACTAGAAAATGATACTAACTTATTAGTTAATTCAAAACGTTTTAAAACAATGATAAATTTTGTAAGGCATGTCATTTCTGAACTTCCTAATGAAAAATTTATTGTTAAGACACATCCTTTGGATGAAGATAAGGATCGCTTTAATATCTTTAATAATGAGACAGTAAAAGTAGTTCATGAGGGTGACTTAGAGTCATTGATTAAAGCTTCTAAAGCAGTTATTGGTATTAACTCTACGGTGTTGCTAGAAGCATTAAAGTATGATACAAATGTTTATATGTTTGGTGATTATTTATTAAGTAATAAAAAAGTAGTGATAGAAGTTGGGGTTAATGAATCTTTAAAAGAACTTTGGACGGATAAATATTATTCAAGTAGGACAGCAAAAGATATGGTTCTTAATGAGTTCTTGAATAGGCAGATACATATACCTAGCTTGAAAAACTATACTGTTTCTGAACTTTTAGATAAGAAATCTTTTAAACCATTATTGATGGGCATATATGATTATGGTAATAAAATAGAACATGATATTCTTGAATCTAGGCTTGAAAACAATAAAGCAACTAAACTGAGAAATAATGATTTTAAGAAAAAAAATATAGCAAAGGAAGATATCACAATAGAAACTGATTATAAAGCTCTTCATAATAAGGCAAAATCTTTATATCATAGTGGTAAATTTGAAGAGTCATTAGCAATATTTAAAAAAGTTGATGACTTGAAACCTAATAGGATGGGTGTTAAACGTAGCATTGTAGAAATACTTCTTTTATTGGGAAGAGATAAAGAAGCAATAAGTCTTTTAGAAGAGATACACAAAGTAATTCCCGAGAACTTAAAAGTAAAAAAACGATTAAATTATTTAAAGCATCCATTATTAAATGCATTTAAAAAAGAAGATAAGTTTCCTATTCTTAGATAAAATTTGTATAATAAGGTAGAGTAAATGATTGAACTGAGAAATATTAATGTTTTGATTAATACAATGACAAATAAAAAGCTTACAGTTATTATGCCTATTCGAGAAAATAAAGATATAGACATATTAGAACGTTTACAATATTCTTTAGAGGATGATTACTTAGATTATAAAAGAGTAAACCTTTTGGTAGTAGATGATGGATCCTCTCGAGAGTTTTTAGATGATTTATATAATTTTTGTGTTCTTAATAGCTTTAGTTTAATTCATTTGGATACAAGGTTAGAACCTTTTTCTATTGCAAGAGCACGGAATATAGGGGCGATGTATGCACAAAGTACTTATATTATGTTTTTAGATGTTGATTTGGTTACTTATAATGGTTTTTACAATGATATTTTATCTGAAATTGAAATTCAACAACTATACCAATATGCAAATGACTTTATAATGGTTGGAGTTATATATTTAACTAAAGAAGCATCAATAGAATATTTTAATATCAATAAAAAAATTAGAAAAAATTTTGTAATTCAGAAGTTATTGGAAAATGATGAAAGCTTTAT
>DQTE01000109.1 GCA_015662905.1 Crocinitomix sp.
AAATATTCCTAAAATTCTTTTCATTTTATGTTCTGTTTTTTCGTTCTGTCTAATGACGCACAACGTTTGCTGTATGGTTAGTGGCGACTTTAAAAGCACTACTTTTGAGGTTAGCACAAATATACAAAAAAAGCACAAACTTTTGGGGTTTGCACTTCCTTAGCCATTAACTATACAAATTGTTGGCAAGCGTTTTTATATTTTCACTATCAACTTCCCTCTTGTTTTTCGAGTTTCTAATTGATTATGAGCGTCTTTTATTTCATTCATTTTATATGTCTTTTGAATATGTACTTTTATTTTTTCATCTTTTAAAAGTTCACTAATTTTATTCATATCATCTCCATTTGATTGAACTAATATCCAAGGCGTATCAATATCTTTCCTTTTATTATTTAATTCAGGATTAAATGGCGAAGGTATTGATATCATTATCCCTCCTTGTCTTAATGTTTGTAATGAGTTTAACCCTACGTCACCTCCAACACAATCTAATACAATGTCAACATTAGAAACGATATCTTGAAATTTTGAAGATGTATAATCTATAAATTCGTCTACACCTAATTCTTTAAGGAACTTCTCATTTCGTTTTGATGCTGTACTAATTACATACGCACCAATATTTTTTGCTATTTGAATTGCAATATGACCAACACCACCTGCACCTGCGTGAATAAGAACTTTATCATTCTTTTTAATTTTAGCATATTTCACAAGTGTTTGGTATGCAGTTAATGATGCTAAAGGTGCTGATGATGCAATTTCAAAACTGATATTCTCTGGTATTATCGCAAGATGTTCGGGCATTGCTTTTACGTATTCAGCATAAGCATTGCCTTGTCCTGGGAAATTTATCATTCCAAAAACACGATCTCCAACTTTAAACTTAGAATTTGTAGAAACCTCTTCTACTATTCCAGCAATTTCCCAACCTAAAATTATAGGGTTTTGCATCTTGCTTGCAATTCCACCACCTTGGCGAGTTTTATAATCAACAGGGTTTAATCCAAACGCTTTGACTTTGATTAAAATTTCTCCATTAGAAATAATGGGGTTTTTAACTTCTTTTAGGACTAAACCATTGACATTTCCGAATTTTTCTACTACAATTGCTTTCATATTCTATTTTTTAATTAGATTAGTTAATAATACACCTATTTGTTTTGCGGAAGCAGGATTTTGACCTGTTATTAACCTTCCATCAACAACAACTTTTTCTTCCCAAGCACTTACCTTTTCAAAAATTGCACCTCTACTAATTAGTTCATCTTCTAATAAAAAAGGAACAATGTCTGTTGCTTTTAAAACGGCTTCTTCTTCATTAGTAAAAGCACTAATTTTTTTTCCTTTCACTAAATAGTTTCCATCACTAAGTTTAATATTGATTAATCCTGCTGGTCCGTGACAAACGGCAGTAATAAATCCATTGTTTTCATAAATTATTTTTGCAATGTTTGCTATTTCGGCATTGTTAGGAAAGTCCCACATTGTGCCGTGACCGCCAACAAAGTGAATTGCTATATAGTCATTAGGATTTATTCCTGATGGTTTGTAAGTGTTTTGAATTTTGTTTTTGTAAATTTTATTCTCCCAAAACTCTTTATTAATTGGGTCTTTTAAATCAAAACTATGAGGGTCAATTGGGGCATTTCCTCCTTGTGGACTTATAAAGTCAACTTCATAGCCTTGATTAATAAGAGGTTTCCAAACGTGAGTAGTTTCACTTAACCAAAATCCTGTTTTTTCATTTGAATTTCCTTTTTCACTAACATTTGTAAGAACAAATAGAATTTTATCTTTGTATTTTGTTACACTTGTTGTTCTTGTACTCTTGCACGAGAATAACAGTGTTAAACTTGTAATAAATAGCAGTATCAATTGTTTTGTTTTCATTTTTATATTTTTTATGATTAATAATATTGCAAATGTATTTAGTTTTAAACTATTTACTGTTGTATAATTATTTGAAATAATTGTAAAATAATTGTATTTTTAGTCTTATTATATAAACATTTAGTACTTTTGCTATATAAATCAATATAATATCCAATAATTATGCAAGTTGAACATTCAATATTATCATTTGAGTTGACAATCGAAACTACTGAAGTTTGGGAAAAGCAAGCCCACAAACATTCATTCTTTGAATTAGTTTATATAAAAAAAGGGAAAGGAAAACAATGTATTAATCACAATAATGTTGAATACGAAGAAGGAAATATATTTTTCTTACCACCTTTAGATTGTCACTCCTTTATTGTTGAAGAGAAAACAACTTTCGTGTTTTTAAAATTTTCTGACCAACTTTTTGAAAAGAATAATTCTTACGAAATTAACACAAAAAAATGGTTTGAAAATATTTCTTATATACTAAGAAATTACAATAAAACAACTGGAAATATTATAAATAGCCAACAAGATAAAGATAAAGTAATTAAAATAATTGAAATAGTGATTTTAGAAAACAATAACAGAGATAGGTTCTCATCAGTTATAATTCAAGGTTTAATTATTGGATTATTAAATATTTTGATGAGGCATATTGAGGAAAATATTTATAGAACGACAAAACCAAATAACACAAAATTCAATTTGATTATTAAACATATTCAGAATAATTTATTCAAAAACGAAAAATTAAAAATCCCGTTTTTGGCAAATAAGTTTAATGTTTCTAAAACTTATTTTAGTGAGTATTTTAAAACGAATTTTGGTTCAAGTCTAAATAAATATATACTAATTTCAAGATTAAGAGTTGTAGAAACGAGACTTTTGTACTCGGATTTCACAATAAAACAGATTGCATATGAGGTTGGATTTTCTGACACAAGTCATTTGTCAAATGTATTTAAGAAACATTATCAAATATCAATTAGTGATTTTAGAAAAAAAGGTGAATACCGTTTGTTAAAAAACTCAACCTTGACTAATTGTTCGGTCTGATTTTTAATGATTGCCAACGGTTAGTATAAGAATAGTAGCCGATTGCGAAAGTAGAAACTTTCAATTTAAGACGAAGTTGAATCGGGCTATAACCCTTGAGTT
>DQTE01000034.1 GCA_015662905.1 Crocinitomix sp.
CAAAATGTACGTTAGAACTTTACTATGTAAAATCACGAACACCAATAAAAAAATAAAAAGGACAGTGAGTAATTGGTGTAGCGCAGGTTTGAGACACGCAAACATAGCATTAGTTATGATGAGTATCGAAAAACGAGCCTGCCTTTGTCTGCAGACAGGCATTCCCAATAATGGCGTGAAGTTTGGCTTTGCAGTAGAAGAGATACTTGCAGATTTAAGGTCTAATAAATGAACCTAGCTTATACTTATTTGTACATTTGTAAAAATATCGCTTTATGAAAACTAATTTTATAGTCTCAACATTAATAGTTTTAGTATTAAGTTTAAATATAAACGCTCAAACATATTATAAAAAAAAATGGGCAAAAGTAGATTCCTTAGAAAACAAAGGACTTTACAATATGGCATTGACAGAGGTAAACAAAATTTTTGATGATGCCATTAAAAAGAAAAGACATAATCAAGTAATTAAGTCTGTTTTTTATGAATTAAAATACAATTCTTATTTAAAAGAAGATGACTATGTATTAGGTATTTACAAATTAGAAAATCTAACTAAAGATGCGCCATCACCTTCTAAGGAAATTTTACATTCTTTAACAGCTGAAGTATATTGGTGGTATTACAATGCTAATTCGTGGAAATTTACACAACGTACACAAATAGAATCTAAGGTTAAATTAAATGATATTAGAACTTGGGATTTAAAACGAATTGCTAAAAAAGTAATTTATCACTATAAAAAATCAATTGAGAACACTGGGGTTTCTCAAACAATTCCATTGAAAAAATTTAATGAAATTATTGTAAACACGTCAGACACAAAAGATTATATACCTACGTTGTATGATTTTTTGGCACATAGAGTGATAGATTTCTTTTCCTCAAACACATTTAACGTGCCAGGACCTGCCACTACGTTTACATTAAATCACTCAGAATATTTTTCAACAAACACAAAATTTTTAAACTTAAAAACATCAACTAATGATTCATTAAACACACGGTTTTATGCTGTTATGGCTTATAAATTATTAACCGATTTTCATTTACGTCACCAACATCAATCTGCTTTGTTAATGCTTGAGTTTAAGCGTCTAAAATTTGCAAAAAATAATGTCGTATTACCCAATAAAAATGATTTATATCTAAAAGCTTTAGAAAGAATGACTAAAGTTTATCCTAATAACAAATACATTTCGGAAGTTTGGTACGCCATAGCTCAAATTTATAATGAAATAGGAAATAAATATATTACACCTGATGAACAATACAGATGGGAAAAGAAAAAAGCACTTTTGATTTGTAAAAGGACTATTAAAAATTTTCCCGGTTCTTTTGGTGCAAAACAATGTAAAGGATTAATCAATCAAATACAAAAAAAAGCGTATGATTTATCAGTTGAAAATGTTTTTCAACCAAACCAAAACAATTTAGTTAAAATAAACTATAAAAATATTGACAACGCATACGTTAAGATTATTAAAATTGATAAACTTGAGGCATTTAAAAAGCTACGAAAACAACATCAAAAAATAGCTTTTATCAATAAATCTAATGCCGTGTTTAGTAAAAATATAGATTTAATAAACGAAGGTGATTATCAAAACCATCACTTTGAATTTATTTTGCCTTCTTTAGATAAAGGTCTTTATTTAATAGCATCAACTACACAAGCACCTTTTTCAAACTCAAAACCATTGGTTTATACTTTAGTAACAGTAACAAATTTAACATACCAAATTTTAAATAAAGAAGATGAAGCGCAAATTTTAGTTACAGATAGAATAAGTGGCGAACCAGTAGAACAAGCTAAAGTTTCGATTAAATATAAAGAATACAACAGAAAAACAGGGAAATATATTGAAAAAATCCTTGGAATATTTACAACTGATAAAGATGGAATTGTTAACGTTAAACACAGTTTAGATAATAGATATTATTTAAAATATTATTGTAAGATAGAAAAAGATGAAGATGTATATAATGAGGGAGCATTTTACTTAAACAAAAGTTATGGTAATTCACCAAAAACAAAGGTTACCACGTCTTTTTTTACAGATAGAAAAATTTACAGACCCGGACAAACTATATATTTTAAAGGTATTGTTAAGGAATCAACAGGAAATAAACACAGTTTAAAAAAGAATTATAAAACCACAGTGTATTTTTATGATGTAAACAGACAAGAAATAGCAAAAGTAGATGTTGAAACAAATGAATTTGGTTCTTTTTCGGGACAGTTCATAGCACCTATAGGTGTCCTAACTGGTAGTATGTCTATTATGTGTAAAACAGGAAGCACATATTTCAGAGTAGAAGAATATAAAAGACCAAAGTTTAGTACATACTTTAAACCAATATCAAAAGAATATCAAGTTAATGACAGTGTTACTGTAACAGGTATAGCAAAAGCTTTTGCAGGCAACTTTATAGATGGCGCAGAAGTGTCATACAGAATAAGCCGAACAACTAAACAAAATAGATGGTATAGAGGTTGGTGGTGGAGACCAACCAACACCGAAAAAGAAATTGATTTTGGAACGGTTACTACCAACGAAAAGGGAGAATATAACATTACCTTTAAAGCCATCCAAGACCAAACAAAAGACCCAAAAACACTACCAGTTTTTATTTATACCATTTACGCTGATGTAACAGACATTAACGGAGAAACACATTCAACAATCATAAAGGTGTCTGTAGGCTATCATTCATTATTATTAGCTAATAATTTACAAAATGAAATATCAAATCAACAAAAAAGCAATATATTTAGAGTTTTAACCACAAACCTTAATAATCAACCTGTTTTTGCAAAAGGAAACCTAAAAATTCACAAACTTAAAACCCCTAAAAGATCCTATAGAGAACGTTTGTGGCGTCCAGCAGAATACAACAATTTTACTGAATCAGAATTTAGACAAAAGCTACCTTTTGATGCCTATCAAAATGAAAATAACTATCGCACTTGGGAAAAAGAACAATTGGTTTTTGAACAATCTTTTAATACAAGCATTACCGACAGTATTTTATTGTTAGATTTTAACAAATGGAAAACAGGATATTATGTTTATGAAGCAACAGCAAAAGATAAAAATGGCATAGAAGTTAAGGATATAAAATACTTTTTAGTTTACAATGATAACGCTAAAAAACCATCAACTAATGAAGTGTTTAAACTTAAACCTTTAAATGTCAGTGTACAACCAGGTGAAAAAGCCAAATTTTTATTATCTACAGCAGAAAAATCTCTAAGTGTGTTTATGAGTATTGAACACAAAGGTAAAATTGAAAAACAAGAATGGATAACACTTTCAAATGAACAAAAAATGATAGAAATTCCTGTGGAGGAAAAACACAGAGGTAATTTTTCAGTATCCTTTTCGGCAATGAAACATAACCGCTCTTACGTATCTAATCAAACGATAAAGGTGCCGTATAAAAACAAACAATTAAACTTAGTATTTTCTACATTCAGAAATAAACTATTACCAGGCCAAGCTGAAGAATGGATACTTACCATAAAAAACGCAGAAGGTAACCCAGAAATGGCTGAACTTTTAGCCACTTTATATGATGCATCATTAGATGAGCTTTATACACCTAATAATTTTTATATGGCCATTTATCAAATATACAATCGTACTTTAAGGTGGAGTTCTTTTAAAGGTATGGGGGCAAAAAACGTTAAAAACACTAATTATTCTTGGGATAGAAAAACGGTAAGTTACCCACGTAGAACTTATCCAAAGTTTAATTATTATGGATATTCAACCTATTATTACGGTAGGGTTTTTGAAAGATATGATAATAAAGTAAATGTAGAATCACTCATTATGGAAGAATCCTCTGTTGCTGTGAAAACAAAGTCAGAAGATGTTAAAACAGCGCAAAATGGTATGGATGCCAAAACTGAATTAGATTTAAAAGATAAGGACAGCGATGAAGAAAGTAATCAACAACCCCAACCAACAAACAGTTCACCTTTAACTCAAATAAAAGCGCGCTCTAATTTTAACGAAACGGCTTTCTTTTATCCTCAATTATTAACAGATTCCGAAGGAAACATAAAAATTAAGTTTACCATACCAGAAAGTTTAACCAAATGGAGATTTTTAGGTTTAGCCCATACACAAGATTTAAAAATAGGAACCATAACAGAAGAAGTGATTACGCAAAAAGATTTAATGGTGCAACCAAATGTTCCACGTTTTTTAAGAGAAGGAGATAAAATTACCTTATCTTCTAAAATTGTAAATGTGTCAAAAAAAGATTTACAAGGAAAAGTATTATTACAACTTATAGACCCTTTTACAGAGGAAGTAATAGACACAAAATTTAACCTAACAAATAATGAACAGAATTTTGATGTAAAAGCAAGTAGAAGTACCTCTGTCAGTTGGACTTTTGATGTGCCCTATCAATTAAGTACGGTAAAATATAAAATTGTAGCACAAGCAGGTAACTTTTCTGATGGGGAGGAAAATGTTTTACCTATCTTAACAAATAGAATGTTGGTGACAGAGAGTCTTCCTCTACCAATTAGAGGAAAGGAAAATAAAACGTTTAGGTTTGTTAAACTAATTAATGAAAACAATAACAGTACAACCTTAGTTCATCACAGATACACCCTCGAATTTACTTCAAACCCAGCTTGGTATGCAGTTCAGGCAATGCCTTATATGATGGAGTATCCGTATGAATGTTCAGAACAAGTGTTTACGCGTTATTATTCAAACACCATTGCTTCACACATAATGAACAGTAACCCAAAAATTAAACAAGTTATTGAAGATTGGGGTAAAAACTCACCAGAGGCATTTTTATCTAACTTACAAAAAAATCAAGAGCTTAAAAGTTTGTTGTTAGAAGAAACCCCTTGGGTGCTTAATGCAAAATCAGAAGAGGAAACGAAAAAAAATCTATCCATCTTATTAGATATGAATAGAATGTCTAAAGAATTAGATAAAGCGCTTAGTATTATTATAAAAAGACAAAGTCCAAATGGCGGTTGGCCTTGGTTTTCAGGAATGAAAGAAAGCCGTTACATTACCCAACACATTATTACCGGAATGGGACATTTAGACCACTTGGGAATTAAAGAAGTTAGAGAAAACAAACAGACGTGGCAAATGATTAAAAAAGGCGTTAAATTTTTAGATAATGAATTAGTCAAAGATTTTCAATACATTAAAAAAAGAGACAAGGATTACTTAAAACATTTTTATTTGAGTTATACCCAAATACAATATATGTATATGCGCTCTTATTTTCCTAAAATTAGAATGGATAAACAAACACAACAAGCCTTAGCCTTTTTTAAAAATCAGGCAAAACAAAATTGGCTAAAATTCAACATTTATGCGGAAGGAATGATAGCTTTAGCTGCACACCGTTTTGAAATGAAAGAATTAGCCACTGACATTGTTAAATCTTTAAAAGACAGAGCCATTTATTCTGATGAATTTGGAATGTACTGGAAAGGATTTAATGTTGGATATTATTGGTATCAGGCACCAATAGAAACTCACGCATTAATGATAGAAATGTTTGATGAGGTTGCCAATGATGAAAAATCAGTGGAAGAATTAAAAATATGGTTGTTAAAGCAAAAACAAACCACCCATTGGAAAACTACAAAACAAACCACAGCCTCTGTTTATGCTTTATTATTAAAAGGAACAGACCTATTAGCCAATGATGAGTTTGTTCAAATAACAATAGGAAATAAAAAAATAAAATACGTAAATAAAACATCAGACGACCCTTACAAAGTAAACACACAAGCGGGCACAGGGTATTTTAAAACTGCTTGGGAGGGCGATAAAGTTAAACCAGAAATGGGAAAAATTACAGTATCTAAAACTACAAAAGGCGTAGCTTGGGGAGCTGTTTATTGGCAATATTTTGAAGACTTAGATAAAATAACCTATCACGAAACACCTTTAAAACTCAACAAAGAATTATACCTATTAAAACATACACCAAAAGGAGAAACGCTCACACAAATAACACATGATAACACCTTAAAAGTAGGTGATAAAATTAGAGTACGTATTGAATTACGCACAGATAGAAATTTGGAATATGTACATATGAAAGATATGCGTGCCTCAGCTTTTGAACCTATAAATGTACTATCATCTTATAAATGGAGAGAAGGCTTAGGTTACTATGAGGCCACAAAAGACGCTTCTACTAACTTCTTTTTTGATTACATTCCAAAAGGAACTTATGTATTTGAATATGATTTAAGAGTACAACACAAAGGTTATTTTTCTAACGGAATAACAACTATTCAATGTATGTACGCCCCTGAATTTACAAGTCATAGTGAGGGAATTAGAGTAAAAGTAGAATAAAAAACTAACCTTTAAATTTATCCCAAATAGAACTTTTAGGTTTTCCCGTTTTACGGTCGTATTTTGTAAGAGTAGAACGCCAAGCAATTAAAGCAGGCAACCCAATTATGGTAATTAGCAATAACAACCACCCTTTTATTGTTAAATGAAAAGATTTTGATGAGGTAAATAATTCTTTTAAACTAAATTGTTTAGGATAGGTGTATTGACCATCTTTAATGGTTACATCAAAAACTTTAGTGTTAGACAAAAAGAAGAGTAGAATAACCAATAAACTAACAACAACAAATATGATAATTGGTTTTTTCATTATTTAGTAAAATAAAAAAAGACTGCTATAAGGCAGTCTTTTTGTGTAAATTATTTACGACTAACAGTACTCGTCAAAAGCAGTAGTTAAGTTTTCGGCAATCATATCAGCCGTTCTCCCTTCAATATGATGTCTTTCTAAAAAGTGTACTAAAGTACCATTTTTAAACAAACCAACCGAAGGAGATGAAGGAGGGTAGGGTAGGGTATATTTTCTAACTTGCGCCACAGCATCACCATCTACACCAGCAAAAACAGTTACAATTTTGTCAGGTATTGTTGAGTGCTGTACAGATTTAATTACACCAGGTCTCATACTACCAGCCGCGCAACCACAAACCGAGTTAATAACTACCAAAACAGTTTCTTCTTTTCCACTATTTAAAATATCATCTACCTCTTCAGGCGTTTTTAAAGGTGTAAAACCTGCGGTTACTAATTCTTGCTCCATAGGAGCGGTTAATTCTATTGGATACATATCTATTTTTGTTTTAATCTTGAGTTACTAATTATTTAATAAGCGCAAAGTTAAGATTTATATTTTTCATAACGTATGATATTTACTTTTTTAAACAACAATTTTGTATTTAAAATAGATGTGTTCTACCAACTATAATTCAAAATGACCTAATAAATCATTTGTTTTCTCACCTCTTATCTTCATAAAATAGTTTTATAACTCGCTATAAAAACAATTTAATTTATTTTCAGGTTATTTGGAAACTCATTTGGGATTATTCTGTCAAAATGGGTATTACAACAATATTTTACGTGCGTTAACTTCTTTTACAATAAACATCAATTATCAACTAAAATTACTAAATTAGTGGTCTAGGATTTTGGGAATACTACAAAAATGGCTCAATAAATCTTAAAAAACTAATAATAACTTGTTACATTTGTACAAGAAAAAAACCATAAATTTACAACGTAAGTAATTTACGTTGTGGTGCTAAAGGGGTTATCAGTTAAAATAAAATGTATGTACCTAGGGGGTGCAGAATTATAGGGAGCAGGATAAATTTTAAGGAAATTTTTAATTTAAACTTTTATAAATAAAAATGATTACAACTAAACAATTAATTTGGAAAAACTCCAAAGAGGGATGGCAAACAAAAACAAATAACACAATAAAACCTAAATTAGGATTAATTTTTACTTCAAGATTGATTTTTGAAAAAGATGGACTTAAAGCGATAGAAAATTTAAAAAAAAGTTACCCTAACACAACTTTTGTTACAGCTACATCAGCTGGAAACATTGTTGATACTGAAGTGCACTATAATGTAATAACACTAACACTTATAGAATTTGAAAAAACTGAATTAGAAATAAAATCTTTTTCTATACCAAAAGATAAACACACTGATTTTGGCAAACAAATATCAGAATCTTTTGTCAAAGATAAATTAAAGCTACTTTTTCTGTTATCAACATCATCAATTAATGCAGGTCATTTAGTAAACGGAATAAATGAAGGATTTAACAAATCAGTAATAGTAACTGGGGGCGTAGCCGGAGATGGAGAAAGGTTTGAAAAAACCTTAGTTGGAATTGATAAAAAAGTAAAAACAGATAATGTAGTAGCTATTGGTTTATATAGCGATAGTCTAGAAGTTTCTTTTGGTTCTAAAGGTGGATGGGTTCCTTTTGGACCACCAAGAATAATAACAAAAGCAAAACAAAATGAACTATTCGAAATAGACGGAAAACCTGCGTTAAGTTTGTACAAAGAGTATTTAGGAAACAAAGCTAAAGACTTACCTTCTTCGGCTTTATTATTTCCAATTGGACTTATTGAAAATGAACAAAATGATTATGTTATTAGAGGAATACAAAACATAAACGAGAAGAATAATTCTATCATTCTATATAGTGATGTACAAGAAAATCAAGAAATAAGATTAATGAGAGCAAATCATACTGCTTTAATCGATGGAGCAGGAGAATCTGCACAGGATACTTTATCAACAGGTATAAAACCACAACTTTCTATTTTGGTAAGCTGTATTGCAAGACATTTAGTTTTAGGTCAACTTATTGAGGAAGAAATAGAAGAAATAAGAGATGTGGTAGGAGATAAGACAGATATTTGTGGATTTTATTCATATTCTGAGTTTTCACCATTAAAAGGAGAAACATCTTGTGCGTTACACAACCAAACAATGACAATTACTTCTTTATCTGAAAAATAATGAGTTTGACTAATAAACCATTAACACGCTTATTAGAAAGGCAATTAAAAAAAACCATTGGAATTGAAACCATAGACAATCCTAAACTCAAAGAGTTTATAAACTTGGTTAATGAAGCCTATATTTTTAACAAAGAAGAAGCTGAATTATATAGGCTGGCTGAAGACATTTCATCTAAAGATTATACCGAATTAAATAATAAACTTCAGCAAAAAATTAGTTTTTTAGATACATTTAATCACGGTTTAGCGCACGATATTAAAAACCACTCTACCAATATCATTGGTTTAGTAAAT
Source organism: Crocinitomix sp. (assembly GCA_015662905.1). GTDB lineage: Bacteria > Bacteroidota > Bacteroidia > Flavobacteriales_D > Crocinitomicaceae > Putridiphycobacter. The sequence continues at coordinate 9,166 of DQTE01000034.1, forward strand.
ATGTTAAAAAAATACACCCAAAATGAAAATTGGAGAATGATAAAAAAAATCATAAACAATATAGATGATTCTTCTCGTCAACTAACCTCAATAGTTGAGGGGTTTTTATTTTTATCAAGAAATGAAACAGATAAAAAAGAAGAATACGAAATAATAAATCCAAAACAAATAATAAAATCCGTAAATAACGAAATAGAATATTTAAAACAAAGAAAAGAGGTTGATATTACTTATGACATAGAGGAAATAGAATTTATAGAGCCCATAATAAAAATTATTTTTGTAAATCTTATTTCTAATTCTATTAAATATTCAAAAGAAAACAAAACAGCTACAATATCAGTAAGACTTACCTCTGACAGACAAAATGTTTTTTTAACAGTAAAAGACAATGGAATAGGTATAGATTTAAAAGATACTAACAATAAATTATTTAACCTTTTTAACAATTCAAATGCCACAAAAGGATATGGTGTTGGTCTTTTCTTAGTTAAAAAAATAACAGACCTCTATCAGGGAACAATTAAAATTGATAGTGAACTAAATAAGGGTACAATAATTGATATTGTATTTAACAAAAAGATTGAATTATGACTCCAACATTAATTATATTAATAGATGATAACCCTATAACTTTATTCTATAATGAGGATGTGGTTAGAGAGGTTTTTAGTGAAGTTAAAATTATAACTTATGAATCGAGTACAACTTTTTTAGAAGACTTTCTTGCGTTGAAGTTTTCACAGGAAGAAATTCTTTTGTTTTTAGATATCAGTATGCCAGTGTATTCGGGGTTTGAATTATTAGAAGAAATAGAAGAAGAGATAGACGATTTAAATAAATTGAGTGTAATAATGCTTACTTCAAGTAAAATGAAATCTGATACAGAAAAAGCTACTCGATTTCCTATTATAATTAGTTATATAGAAAAACCAGTAACTAAGTTAAAAATTACAGATATTTTTCATAACGCGTGATATTTATCTCTTTATCTATTTCTTCTTTGTTTACAATGTGTTTTAGTAATTTTTCCGAATAATAAGGAGCAATCATTACGCCTTTTGTTCCTAATCCATTAAAAACGTGTAAACGCTTGTTCTCTGGATGTGTTCCTAACAAGGGACGTCTATCTTTAACGGTTGGTCTTATGCCTGCTTGTTGAGACACTACAGAATATTCAAAATTAGCAAATTGATTCAGTTTATCAATGAGTTCATTTTTGCCTTCTTTGGTACAAACAGGTGTTTTTAATGACCAGTTATAGGTAGCACCAATTTTGTACAAATCATCTTTTATATGCATAATAAACATATTTTTATTGATGATATCTTTAAACTTTAATGCCTTTGTTTTTATGATTAGTGTATCACCGTGTGTAGGTTTTAAAGGTAAATAATTAAAAAAAGGATTGTTAACAATGTCGTAACCTTCACAAAAAATAATGTTTATATCTATTCTAGACACATTATAATCAAAAGAATGGTTGATGAATTTATGTCCTTTTTCTAAAAAAAACAATTTAGATTTTTTTAAAAACTTAACTGTATCAAGGTTTCCAAATGTTTTAACCTCTCCATAACCATAAGGCGCATTAATACCATATATTTCAAAATTTGTGTTTGTGGGTAATAAATAAGCATTAAATCTATCATCAGATTGTTTAACCATCCAGTTGTTTTCATCCTCAAAAGAATTAAATATTTTAAAAATATGTTTTGGTGTTATAATGTTGTCTTTTAATGCCATTTCTACTTTTTTATAAAAATTTTCAGCATAAGGCATTAATTTGTCAGCTTGCCAACTTTTAGTCAACCGTTTAAAAACAATTGGATTAACTATACCAGCAGCAGTGTTTGTAGAATAGTTTTTTGTAGAATCATACACCACAAAAGAGTGATTGTTAAAATATAACTGCCACGCCATATTTACCCCCGCTAAACCCCAACCTACAATTAAAAAATCTGGTGATTTCATTTTACAACTTTAATGTCAAAAATAATACAATTTAATTGAGTGTGTGTTAAAAACAAAACGATAAAAATTAAAAAATGATTAAACTCTTGCTGCTAAAACTGCAACACTTACTTTACACCCTCTTACTTTTAAAATTTCTTGAACACAAGCCTCAATAGTAGCACCAGTAGTTAAAACATCATCAATTAGTAAAATGTGTTTGTTTATTAATAGTTTGGGTTTAACAACACTAAAAATAGAATTTACATTACCCCATCTATCAAATTTAGAAAAATTGGTTTGAGATTTGTTAAAAGAATTTCTTCTTAAAACTTGCTCATTTATTTTCACAGCTAAAATTTTTTGAATTCCTCTAGCAATTACAGTGCTTTGATTGTACCCTCTTATTTTAAGTTTTTTAGGATGAAGAGGTACAGGAATTAAAAAATCAAAGGAGGCTTTATTTTTAATAGTATAACCTAATTTTTCCCCAAAGTGCCCTGCCAACTTTGTCTTATCTTTGTATTTTAGTAAATGTAATATCCTTTGTGTTTGATTTCCTTTTTGATAGTTAAGCAATGCGTAAACTTTTTCAACATTAACTCTACCCCAAAATAGTTTTTGTAAAGATTCAATGGTATGTTTACTTTGGTTAATATAAGGTAAATCATAGCTGCAAGTTAAACATAAATAATTTTCATTATGTAGCAAATGTGTATCGCAAATCACGCAATTATTTGGATAAATAATATCAATGAATGAATTAGAAATAAATTTTATTTGAGATAATAAAGGCATAATAGATTATTAAGCAATAGTTTAAAGATAATAAATAAAAGTGATTTTTATTAGTTTTATAATTTTTTTAACATTTTTTATTTAAAATCAATCTAAATAACAGATATTTGCATCAACTATTTATAATCATTCTAAATAAAAAACAAATATTATGATGCGATTAAAAACAACAATTGTTTTATTAAGTACAGTAGTATTAATTACAAACGCTTGAAAAAGAAAGGGTGTATGGATGAAAAAGCTACCAATTACTCTCAAGAAGCAAAAAAAGATGACGGAAGTTGCAAATACGACACTTTACTTTTAGTACCAACAACTTATGTGTTTACAAGAAACGGAAATAATACTGTAAGTTTTACAGGTCAAACTACGCGTATGGATATGCTTAGCGAGATGACAACGTTAATGAAAACAGCTAATATAGCTGGTGTATCTGTTTCTCAAACAGATTTACTAAATATGTATACCAATAATGGCTATACTTGGGTTGATGTTAATAATTTAGGATTGAATAATACCACCAAACAATTAAAAAACAAAACAGCTTTTGCAAATGCTAATGGCACAGCTGATGCAGGAATACAGGCAATGTTCGAAAGTTATATGATTTCGTTGGCAAACATTAGTTCCATAACCACTACAGGGGCAGAAAACGGAACGGCTGGAACGGCTGGTGTTTGGCCAAATGACGGTGTTAAAGGACCATATTTAATGGATGCAGACGGTAAAGAATATACTCAATTAATAGAAAAAGGGTTAATGTGTGTAGTTTTTATGAGTCAAATTACAGTTAACTACCTGGAAAAAGTGAAAAATAGTGAAAACACCACTTTAGTATCTGGTGAATATTATACAGAAATGGAACATTTTTGGGATGAGGGTTACGGCTATTTTACTGAAGCTATAGATTATCCAACAAGTGGTACAGATAGGTTTTGGGGTAAATATGCAAACAATATAGAACCTATCATTCAATCAGCATCTAAAATAAGTTTAGCTTTTAGAACAGGAAGAACAGCTATTGTCAATAAAGATTACTCTTTAAGAGATATGCAGGTAACAATAATTAGAGATGAATTAGAAAAAGTTTCTGCGGCAACCGCTATTCATTATTTGAATGTTGCAAAAACAAATATTACAAATAATACAACAAGAAACCACGCATTATCAGAAGCCTATGCATTTTTAGATGGCTTAAAATATGGCTACAATGCTATAAACGCAAAAGGAATGACATATTCGGAGATAAATACAGCTTTAGGTTATTTTGAAAACGATTTTAACATAGTTACATTAACTGATTTAGACAATGCAATTGATTTAATTGCCTCTAAAACAGGATTAACCAATGTAAAAAATGATTTATAATGATGAAACAGAGTATAAAAAAAATAGTAGAATTAATGATGTTTTTGGGTTTATTAATTCAATGTAAAGAAAAATCACCAGAAAACTCACCAGAAAAATACGATACAAAAACAATGGTAACTAGCATTACCAACAATTACATTATTCCTGCTTATCAAAATTATAAAACAAACACAACCAATTTATTGGATTTAATTAATATATTTATAAGTAATCCAACAGAAGTAAACCTGCAAAATTGTCAAAACCAATGGAAATCTACCGCTTTATCGTGGCAAGATGTGGCTATGTTAGATTTTGGACCAGCAAAAACAATTAACTTAAGAGCTCAAACTAATATTTACCCAGTAGATACGACCTTAATAAAATCAAACATCTTATCAAATAGCTATGACTTACAACAACCTGAAAATTTTGATGCCAAAGGCCTTCAAACTTTGGATTACTTACTATTTATACCTGCAATGACAAACAATCAAATTGTAAATTATTATTCAACAAACTCTAATGCAAAAACGTATTTATCAGCAATTTGTTCCGAACTAAAATCAAATGCTTTTACAGTTTTTAACCAATGGAACACAACTTATAAAACGTCATTTATAAATAACATTGAAAGTAACGCGGTTGGAACATCTGTTAGTGATATAGTAAATGCTTTAAGTTTGCACTTTGAAGCCTTTGTTAGAAAAGGAAAAGTAGGAATTCCATTAGGAGTATTTAATGGCATAACTCAACAAATTATGCCTGGTCACGTCGAAGCCTTTTATTCTGACTACTCTGTTGCTTTAGCATTACGTTCCATAGAAGCCTTTGATAATTATATTAAAGGAAAAACATACAATTCTTTTACAAATGGTGAAGGATTAGATGATTATTTGAATTTTGTTAAGGCTAAAAATAACAATCAAGATTTATCCATAGTTATTGAAAACAAACTAAATGAAATAAAAACGAATTTAAACGCGTTAGGAGGAAGTTTGAAAGACGCTATAACTACCAATAATTCTGCAGTGCAAACCTTATATCAATCTATGCAAGAACTAGTGCCTTTAATTAAGGTAGAAATGACGGCTAACTTAGGAGTGTTAATTGACTATCAAGACAGTGATGGAGATTAATGAAAAAAGTTTTATCAATACTATTTTTGTGTAATTCTTTTTTGTTGTTAGGACAAAAAAACGGAACTGTTACGGTTAATTTTATTGAAAAATCAACAAAGTCAACCATTCCGTTTTTAAAAGTAAGATTGATTGAGGAAGGTACTTTTTATACGGCAGACATAAAAGGTAAACTAGAAATATCTAATTTACCTTATGGTATGTATTCGGTTAAAATAGACAGTCTGCTCTATCAACCGTTTTTGTTTACATTTAAAGTAAATGCTTCTAATCAAAACTATACATTTAAAACCAACCGTTTGGTTAAACAACTTAAAGAAGTGGAGGTAAGGGAAAACAACAATGTGGAAACCATACGAAAAATGCGTTCAATTGAAGGTGTTTTAATCAGTCAGGGCAAAAAAACAGAGGTAATTTCGGTAGATAAAATATCAGGAAGTAAAGCTTTGGGGTTGGGGCGTCAAGTATATTCAAGAATACCAGGATTAAATATATGGGAGAGTGATGGAGCAGGCATACAACTTGGAATAGGAGGGCGCGGTTTAAGTCCTACAAGAACATCAAATTATAATACACGTCAAAATGGGTATGATATTAGTGCAGACGCTTTAGGTTATCCGGAAAGTTACTACACACCACCAACAGAAGCAATCCAAGAAATTCAGCTGATAAGAGGCGCATCTTCTCTTCAGTTTGGAACACAATTTGGAGGGCTAATCAATTTTGTACTTAAAAAAGGGCACCAAAATAAAAAGGTAGAAATTTTGGGCAGACACACTGTAGGCTCATTTGGTTTAAACAGCTCGTTTTTAAGTATTGGCGGAAGTACACCAACGTTTAATTATTATGGCTACTATCAATATAAATTTGGTAATGATTGGCGTCCAAATTCAAAGTTTAAAGTACATAGTGGCGGACTATATATATATAAATATCTTAATGAGAAATTCAAAATAAGTTTAGACTTAACAAAGATGTATTACATTACTCAACAACCCGGAGGATTAACAGATTTACAGTTTAATCAAAATCCATTACAATCTAATAGACAAAGAAATTGGTTTGAGGTAAACTGGAATTTAGGAGCCATTCAGATTGATTATGAATTTAATGCCAGAACAAGGTTAAATTCAAGGTTTTTTGGTTTGTTGGCGTCACGTAAAGCTTTAGGTTTTTTAGGCCAAATTAACCGAGTTGATCCATTAGAAGAGCGCGATTTAATAAGTGGATATTTTAGAAATTTTGGAAATGAAACACGTTTTTTAAACGTTTACAATTTTAAAAAACAAACTTGGGCGTATGTTATTGGTTTTAGATATTACATTGGGTATAACAAAAGTCAACAAGGTTGGGCGCCAGATGGAAACTTACCTATATTTGAATACTTAAATCCTACAAATTTAGAAGGCTCATCTTACGAATTTCCGAGTCAAAACGTAGCCTTGTTTGCTGAACATATTTTCAATATAAATAAAAAGTTTAGCATCACCCCAGGCATAAGGTATGAGATTATATTAACTACAGCAAACGGCACTTATCGCGTACAAATAGAAGATTTAGCGGGCAACATCATTTTTGACAGTACTTATTTAGACCAAAAACAAAACCACCGTCAATTTGTTATTGCAGGAGTAGGTATTTTGTATAGGTTAAACGACAGTATAGAGTTTTACGCAAATGCAACACAAAATTACAGAAGTATCAATTTCACAGATATGCAAATACAAAACCCTAATTTTAAAATTGACCCTAATTTGGAGGATGAAAAAGGGTATAATTCGGATTTAGGAGTTAGAGGAAAGATTAAACATAAAATTTTCTATGACGTCTCCTTGTTTGCTTTATATTATAATAACAGAATAGGTACAACCATAGAAACCGACAGTATATTATACAATACATATCAATACAGAACAAATATATCTGCGTCTATTACCACTGGAATTGAAGCTGTGGCAGAAATACAATTATGGAATTGGTTGACGAATGACTCTTCTAGCTTTGATTTAAGTTATTTTGTAAACGCATCTTATGTAAACGCAAGATATATTAACTCAAAAGAGCCTGCTTATGAGGGTAAATTTGTGGAGTTAGCATCCCCTTTTAATCTAAAAACCGGTATTACAGCAAAATATAAATCAATTTCTACATCTATACAATATACTTATACACAACAACACTTTTCAGATGCTACAAACTCAGCTTATCAACCAAACGCCGTTAACGGCATCATACCAACCTACCAAATACTTGATTTTTCATTAAATTATAAATATAAAAAATGGTTACAGATAGAGGCTGGGATAAATAACGTAACAAACACAATCTATTTTACAAGACGAGCAACTGGATATCCAGGACCTGGAATAATACCTGCATCACCACGTAATTATTATTTAACATTACAGTTTAAGTTTTAAAAATGACGTTAAATGATTTTTATATTAACACGTATAATTCACTTATTAGAGTAATAAACTACACTATTAATTCCGACAAAAGAATTTTTTGGCTGTATTTGGTGTCGTCAATGTTATTGGCCTATTATGTTTATCATAAAACCAAGAAAAAATATTCTTTTTTAAAATACATTTTCAACAAAAAAGTATGGTTAAGTCAATCTTCTAAGGTAGATTACGCTTTAATCTTTATCAATAGCTTTGTAAAAGTATTTTTGTTAGGGTCATTTGTGTATTATGGGTTAAAACTAGCTTATTATACAGATGAATACCTATCACACACCTTAGGTTTGTCAGACAATAATTTTTCGCATTTTCAAATAATGTTTGGTTTTACAATTACTTTAACCATTTTAAAAGATTTAGGAACTTACCTTACACATTTAGCACAACATAAAATATCTTTTTTGTGGGAGTTTCACAAAGTTCACCATTCTGCTACTGTTTTAAACCCTATTACACAGTATAGAATTCATCCAGTTGAGCTTATTATTAATAATATTACAGCAACATTAATTTTTGGTATAACAATGGGTGTTTTTGATTACTTATCTAATCACCCCATTGATGAATTAGAGTTTTTAGGCGTTAATGTTTTTAGTTTTGCCTTTTTATTTTTCGGAGCAAATTTACGCCATTCACACGTAAAATTAAAATACTTTAACAAATTAGAAAACATTTTTATCAGTCCTTTTCAACATCAAATTCACCACAGCAACAACCCTATCCATTTCGATAAAAATTTAGGTGCAAAACTTGCTATTTGGGACTGGATGTTTGGAACTTTGGTTAAATCAGAATCAGTAGCAACTTTAAAATTTGGTTTGGGAAAAAATGACGACATAAATTATACCACAATTTTTCAAAATTTGTATATGCCGTTTTTAAAAGTTAGCCAACACCTTACAAAGTGGTTCAAAAACAGGTAACAAAAAGGTTATTGTAATCTTTATATTTTATTAAAAAATTTCAACAAATAACAGTGTATAACTTTATTGTATATTTTACTTGTTTTATTCGTAAAAAAAATTGTAAATTACGTCCCCACCTAAAGCGGTAGTTTTAAAAATTGTAATTTGTTAAGAAATTGTTAATCTTAAAATTTGTTTTGTTTATCGACAGGATTTATTCATAAATAGCATTTTTTCTTAGCAGTTGATTTTAAAGGGATTTAGATATAGAACAAGAAACATTGTTAAAAACTATACAAGAGTTGTTAATTAATTTTAATTGTTAAATTAATAAAAAATGACAACTTTTGTAGTCCACTTTTAGGACAACTAAAAATAGATTTTACAAAAAAATAACATAAAAAAAAACATACATCATGGCGGAGCAAAACGAACCTATTTTGACTGAAAACCCAACCAGATTTGTGCTTTTTCCAATTGAGCATGATGATATTTGGCAAGCATATAAAACTCAACAAGCAATGATTTGGACTGCTGAGGAAATTGATTTTCAGCAGGACACTACAGATTGGGAAAACAATTTGAGTGATGACGAAAGGTATTTTATTAAACACGTTCTAGCGTTTTTTGCAGCTTCTGATGGAATTGTAAATGAAAATTTAGCTGAAAACTTTGTTAAAGAAGTGCAATATACAGAAGCAAAATTCTTTTATGGTTTTCAAATTATGATGGAAAATGTTCATTCAGAAACGTACTCGTTGATGATTGACACCTATATAAAAGACAGTAAAGAAAAAGATTATTTATTCAATGCTATTGATACATTTCCCCCTGTTCGTAAAAAAGCAGATTGGGCATTGAACTGGATTGATAATGGAAGCTTTGCGCAAAGATTAATTGCATTTGCTGCCGTAGAAGGTATTTTCTTTTCGGGTTCTTTTTGTTCTATTTTTTGGTTAAAAAAACGTGGATTAATGCCAGGGTTAACGTTCTCTAATGAATTAATTTCAAGAGATGAAGGAATGCACATGGAATTTGCAGTGTTGTTATATACTAAGCATTTAAAAAATAAATTACCAAAAGAAGAAGTTCAAGAAATTATAACAACAGCAGTTGAAATAGAAAAAGAGTTTGTTACAGAATCTTTACCAGTAAGATTAATAGGTATGAATGCAGACTTAATGGCACAATATATTGAGTTTGTTGCAGATAGATTGTTAGTTGAGTTAGGAAACGACAAAGTATATAATGTAACAAACCCCTTTGACTTTATGGATATGATTAACCTACAAGGTAAAACAAACTTCTTTGAAAAAAGAGTAGGAGAATATCAAAAGGCAGGTGTGAAATCAGGCGGAGAAAATCAAACATTTTCTTTAGATGCCGATTTTTAAAAAAGTATAAAAGAATAAGAAAAAATAAGTAGTAGTAAACCCTAAAAAGCAAGGAGAAAAAAGTATGTATGTAGTAAAAAGAGACGGAAGAAAAGAACCAGTGAAATTTGACAAAATCACAGCAAGAGTTAAAAAATTATGTTATGGACTTGACAAAATTGTTCAACCAGAAATGGTTGCAATGAAAGTAATTGAAGGATTGTATGATGGTGTTTCAACCATAGAATTAGACAATTTAGCAGCAGAGGTGGCAGCATCTAAAACCATTGAACACCCGGATTATGCTTTATTGGCTTCAAGAATTTCCGTTTCTAACTTACATAAAAACACAAAAAAATCCTTTTCCGAAACTATAGATGATTTGTATAATTACATTGATCCTAAAACAGGAGAAAATGCCTCATTAATTGCTGAGGATGTATATCAAATCATTAAAGATAACGCTGAATTTTTAGACGCTCAAATCATTTACGACAGAGATTATAAATATGATTATTTTGGATATAAAACGTTAGAAAGAGCATACTTACTAAAACTAAATAATAAAATTGTTGAACGTCCACAACACATGTTAATGCGTGTATCTATTGGCATTCACAAAAATGATTTAGAATCAGCAGTAAAAACATATAATGCCATGTCAGAGGGTTGGTTTACACATGCAACACCAACGTTATTTAATGCAGGAACACCAAAACCTCAAATGTCTTCTTGCTTCTTGCTTACAATGAAAGAAGACAGTATTGAAGGAATTTATGACACCCTTAAACAATGTGCTAGAATTTCTCAATCTGCAGGAGGCATAGGCTTATCAATTCATGATATTAGAGCAAAAGGATCATACATAAAAGGTACTAACGGTACTTCAAATGGAATTGTTCCTATGTTAAAAGTTTTTAATGATACAGCTAGATATGTGGATCAAGGAGGAGGAAAACGTAAAGGGTCTTTTGCTATTTATATTGAACCTTGGCACTCTGATATATTAGATTTCTTAGATTTAAAGAAAAATACAGGAGTAGAAGAACAAAGAGCGAGAGATTTATTCTACGCCATGTGGATTCCAGATTTATTTATGAAAAGGGTTAAAGATAACGGAAACTGGACTTTAATGTGCCCGAATGAATGTCCAGGATTATCTGAATCTTATGGAGAAGAATTTGAAGCACTTTACACTAAATATGAAGCTGAAGGAAAAGGAAGAAAAACGATTAAAGCACAAGATATTTGGTTCAAAATATTAGAATCTCAAATTGAAACAGGTACACCTTACATGGTATATAAAGATGCGGCGAATAAAAAATCAAATCAACAAAATTTAGGTACAATTAAGTCATCTAACTTATGTACTGAAATTATAGAGTATTCTGCCCCGGACGAAACAGCTGTTTGTAATTTAGGATCTATAGCTTTACCAAAATATGTTGATGCGGAAAATAGAACTTTTGACCATGATAAATTATTTGAGATAGCATATCAATTGACAGTAAATCTTAATAAAGTTATAGACGTAAATTATTACCCAGTTGAAGAAGCTCGTAACTCAAATATGAGACATAGACCAATTGGTTTAGGTGTTCAAGGTTTGGCAGATGCTTTTATTTTAATGAGACACCCGTTTGATTCAGATGAAGCTAAACAATTAAATAAAGAGATTTTTGAAACCATTTATTATGCAGCTTGTACAGCTTCAAAAGATTTAGCAAAAAAAGAAGGTGCTTATTCTACATTTGAAGGTTCGCCAATGTCAAAAGGAGAATTTCAATTTGATATGTGGGGAGTGACACCGTCTGATAGATGGGAGTGGGACGTGTTAAGAGAAGAGATTAAAGAACACGGAATTAGAAACTCTCTATTAATGGCACCAATGCCAACAGCTTCAACGGCTCAGATTTTAGGAAATAATGAATGTTTTGAACCTTATACATCTAATGTTTACACTAGACGTGTACTATCAGGAGAGTTTATTATTGTAAATAAACATTTATTAAAAGATTTGGTAAAATTAGGTCTTTGGGACAATGTAATGAAAAACAAATTAATGGTAGCTAATGGGTCTATTCAAAACATAGATGAAATTCCACAAGACATAAAAGACTTGTACAAAACAGCTTGGGAAATTTCTCAAAAAGTACTAATTGATATGTCTGCAGATAGAGGGGCTTATGTTTGTCAATCTCAGTCGCTTAATTTGTTTATGGAAAATGCCAACTTTGCTAAACTAACTTCAATGCACTTTTACGGTTGGGAAGCAGGACTCAAAACGGGAATGTATTATTTAAGAACTAAGGCGGCAACAGATGCGGTTAAATTTACAATTGACAAATCTGCTATTGCTCAACCTAAAGCAAAAACAGAAGAGGAAAGAATGGCAGAAATAGCATGTTCATTAGATGATCCAGACAGCTGTGAAATGTGTAGTGGTTGATACAAATAAACAGCAAACCATTCCTTTTTAAGGAACAAGCCCTTAATCGTTTTCGATTATATACTAAAAACCAACCTAATTTAGGTCGGTTTTTTTTGTCTAAATACTTTAAACATCAACTAATACCTATCTTTGTAAATTCTAATGAAAAAAGGAATCAATTTTATAAAAACACATACACAAAAAACGTGGGTACAATTTATATTGTTTTCAGTCATTTTGTGGTTAATATTTGTTGATTTACACATAAACAGACATTTAACAGACATTATAATAGGACCACACAGTTGGAGAAAAAGTGATACCTACGCTCAAATCATGAACTATTATTACAATGGATTAAACTTTTTTGATCACTCTTATTATTACAACCTTTTTAATTCAAATGGCAAAGCTGTCGGTGAGTTTCCTCTCTTTTATTATTTCATAGCACTACAACTTAAAATTTTTGGTAATTATTCGATAATTGTAAAAATTAATTGGATAGTACTATCCTTTATAGGGTTATTTTCTCTTTTTAAAATAGTGTTTCATTTTCTTAAAACATTTTGGTTATCTGTGGTTGTTTCTACATCACTTTTTTTATCTCCCATATTTAGTTTTTATTTCATATCTTATCTCCCCGATTCAATTGCTTTAAATTTAATGTTTATTGGGGGATATTTGTTTTTAAAATCTACCTCAAAAAAAAGATTAATTACAGCCTTAATCATTATTGGTGTATCAGGGATGGTAAAACCCTTTTTTATGATTCCTTTTATTGCTTATGTTTTAATTTTAGTATTAAATAAAATTGTTATAAAAAACCAAAAACTACCTAAATTCAATGGGCTATATTTAATTCCTTTTGTAATGGTTGCAATATGGTATATATATGCTTTTTGGTATAATAGCTTAACCGAATGTAAATGTTTTTTAACAAGTCCACAACCAATTTGGGATCTAAACGTAGAGGAATATCAAAAGGTTATTTTAAAAATTAACAATAGATGGTTTGATGAATACGTGAACCCTTTAGTTTTAAAAATTACGGAGATACTTTTAATTATAAATCTTTTATGGTGGTCAAAAAAGTATCGTTTATTTAATATATATTATATATTTTCAATAATTGGCTCTGCTCTCTTTATCCTTTTATTCTTTAAAATGTTCGAACAGCACGACTATTATATCTTTCCCATATTATTTTTAATTCCCTTAACTTTTGGGTTGTTTTTATATAAAATATTAACTTCCTTTAAAAACACAATGCTGGTTTATATACTCAGTATTTGCATGGTTTCATTTTCGTTTTCGCAGTTAAATTATAGTTTGGAAAAAAACCAAAAAAGAAGAACAACGCCTTGGGTTAACGAAAAACACAAGTACATCAACTATATAGGCTTAGACCATTTTTTAGTTAAAAATAATGTACAACCTAATGATTTAATATTAACATTTTCTGATTATTCACCTACTTATGCTTTGTTGCTTTTAAATAGAAAAGGGTGGTCAGGTTACCAAACCAAATATAAAAACTATTCTGTTGAAAAAATAATTGACATGGGGGCAACAATCCTTGTTATAAATTATGGTTTTAAGATGAATGAAAAAGATTCTATACTCATTCAACCTTTTTTAAATTATCCTATAGATGATACAAACAACATCTATTTATATGATTTAAAACCGTACAAAAAATAAGTTTATCTTTGCAATATGATTATTGAAATAGGCGACATATTAGTGTCTGATGAGTTATTAGAAAAACATTTTATTTGCGATTTAAACGCTTGTAAAGGGGCGTGTTGTGTAGAGGGAGATGATGGCGCACCATTAACAATGGAAGAGGTGTCCTTGATAGAAAATCATTTAGATGCTATTAAACCCTATATGAATAAAGACGCAGTTGAAATTGTGGAACAAGAAGGGGTGTTTTACATGGATAGAACCAATGAACCCGTTACTCAGCTCGTCAATAAAAAAGATTGTGTATTTGTTACATTAGACGAAAAAGGGATTACAAAATGTGGAATTGAATACGCTTTTAAAGATGGAAAAATTCCTTTTAATAAACCAATTTCTTGTCACCTTTATCCTATAAGAGTAGGATATTTTAAAACATTTAAGTCTTTAAACTACGACCAATGGCAAATTTGCAATCCAGCTTGCAAGTTAGGAGAAGAACTAAGAATTCCTGTTTATAAATTTTTGAAAGAACCCATAATAAGAGCCTTTGGTAAAGAGTTATATCATGAACTCGAAAAAGTAGAAAATCAAATTAAAAAAATAAAGAAGGTATAATATTTTAATCCAAACCCTCTCTTTGTTTTTTGGTTAATCCTTTAACTACTAAGGTGTAACTTAAATCTATTAATGAGGTTAAAAGTTGAGGAGGAACATCAGAGTTTATACTCACAGTGTTCCAGTGTTTTTTATTCATGTGAAAACCGGGTGTAATACCAATATGTTTTTCTCTTAATTCAATAGCATACTCGGGGTTACACTTTAGATTAACTCCCGTATAGTCATCTATATTACATAAGGCAAACATTTTGCCCATAACTTTAAAGACCAAAATCTTTTCATCAAAAGGAAAACTTTCTGTTACCCCTTTTTTGTTTAAACAATAATTTCTTAAAGTTTCAATATCCATTAGTAGTTATTTTGCACCTACGTATTTTTTTATTTCGTTGAGTTTCATAAGTGCTTCAACAGGAGTAAGTGTATTGATATCAATAGCCTCAATTTCTTCTTTAATTTGCATTAAAACAGGGTCGTCTAATTGAAAAAAACTAAGTTGCATATTATTATCATTAACAAGTTCTTTCATTTCCGACTTTAAATCACCACTGTGAGATTTTTCAAGTTTTTTTAATATCTGATTAGCCTTATCTAATACAGGCTTAGGCATACCTGCCATTTTGGCTACGTGAATACCAAAACTATGTTCAGACCCCCCCTTTACTAACTTACGCATAAACAAAATTTTATTGTTAATTTCTTTAACAGATACATTATAGTTTTTAATGCGTGAAAAAGTATTTGTCATCTCGTTTAGCTCATGATAATGAGTTGCAAACAAAGTTTTAGGGTGTGCTGTTTTGTTTTGGTGTAAATACTCGGTAATTGCCCAAGCAATTGAAATTCCATCATAGGTGCTTGTTCCACGACCGATTTCATCCAAAATAATTAAGCTACGTTCCGATAAGTTATTTAAAATACTTGCCGTTTCATTCATTTCAACCATAAAAGTTGATTCACCACTAGAAATGTTATCAGAGGCACCAACCCTTGTAAACACTTTATCAACCACACCTAATGTTGCAAATTTAGCAGGAACATAACAACCCATTTGAGCCATTAACACAATAATTGCTGTTTGTCTTAATAATGCCGATTTACCAGACATGTTTGGGCCTGTTATCATTATAATTTGTTGACTGTCATTGTCCAAAAACAAATCATTTGCAATATATGTTTCTCCTGTAGGCAATTGCTTTTCAATAACTGGATGACGCCCATCTTTTATATCTATAATAAGCGAATCATTTACTTTGGGTTTATGATAATCGTTTTCGATAGCTACATTAGAAAAAGCATGTAAACAATCTAATTTAGCTAATACATTTGCATTGTTTTGAACGGTTGTAATATAGTCAGCCATTGATAATACCAAATCTGTATATAAAGAACCTTCAAGTTTAAGAATTTTTTCTTCAGCACCTAAAATTTTTGATTCATATTCCTTTAACTCTTCGGTAATGTATCTTTCTGCATTTACTAAAGTTTGTTTTCTTATCCAGTCCTCAGGCACCTTATCTTTATGAGTGTTTCTTACTTCAATGTAATAACCGAACACATTATTAAACGCTACTTTTAAAGATGGAATGCCTGTACGTTCAATTTCACGTTGCTTAAAATTTTCAATATAATCTTTGCCAGATTTTAAAATAGAGCGTAATTCGTCAAGCTCTGCATTTACATTATCTGCAATAATTTCTCCTTTACCTATAGCAATAGCAGGGTCTGGTTTTAATTCTTTTTCAATTCTTAAACGTAATTCGTCACAGGCATTTAACACGTCACCCAACTGTTTTAAAGGTTGGTGGCTTGAAGCTTCACAAGCTTGTTTTATTGGTTTTATTGCGGTTAAAGCTCTTTTTAATTGTACAACTTCTTTAGGGTTAATTCTACCAGTGGCTACTTTTGAAATAATACGTTCTAAATCTCCTATTTCGTTCAACTGAAACTCAATAGTTTCTTTAAATTTTGGCTGATTTAAAAAATACTCAACAATATCTAAACGTTCTTGAATTAAAGACACTTCTTTTAGAGGAAGAATCATCCAACGTTTTAACATTCTACTACCCAGAGGGGTTATGGTACAATCTAAAACATCAATTAAAGTGGTAGCGCCTTCATTGGAAGAGTATAGTAATTCAAGATTTCTAACGGTAAAGCGGTCTAACCATACATATTTATTCTCATCTATTCTTGATATTTTTTTTATATGAGCTGTTTTGTCGTGTTGAGTTTCTGACAAATAGTGTAAAACAGCTGAGGCAGCAATAATAGCACTTTGCATTTTATCTATTCCAAAGCCCTTTAAAGATTTGACCTCAAAATGGTTTAACAAACGTTCTTCAGAATAATCGTAAGTAAACACCCAATCATCTAACTTGTAAGTATAAGCCTTGTCGCTAAACGATTCCGAATACAGTTTTTGTTTACTTTTTTCAAACAAAATTTCGGCTGGTTGAAACCCTTGAATAAGTTTATCAATATACTCCTGATTTCCTTCGGCAACTAAAAACTCTCCTGTTGACACATCTAAAAAAGAAACACCAATGTTTTGCTTGGTAAAGTGTAAAGCCGCCAAAAAATTATTTTTAGATCCTTCTAAAACCTTATCGTTATAAGACACTCCAGGGGTAACCAACTCTGTAACTCCTCTTTTGACAATTTTTTTTGTCATTTTGGGGTCTTCTAGTTGATCGCAAATAGCAACTCGTAAACCTGCTCGTACTAATTTTGGCAAATAAGTGTCTAATGAATGGTGAGGAAAACCAGCTAACGCAATTTCAGCAGCCGTTCCGTTTTTACGTTTGGTTAAAACAATTCCTAAAATTTTTGAGGCTTGAACCGCATCTTCTCTAAAGGTTTCATAAAAATCTCCTACCCTAAATAACAACATGGCATCAGGGTATTTTGCTTTAATTTGGTTATATTGTTTCATCAGTGGTGTTTCTGCCACTTTTTTAACTGTTTTAGCCACGGATAGTTGAATTTTTAAATGAACTAACGAATTTAAGCAAGTATTCTGTGTTGTACATCTATAACTCTCAATCTTTTATTAACACTTTTTTAAAAGTTATTAATAAGACATAAAAATAAAATACATATTTTTACTATCTTGTCAATTATTATAATAATGATAAAGACATTAATGATGAGTTTTTATAGTAGAAATCTTAGATTATTTTTAGTTTTGATGTTATTATCCAAACCACAATTAATGCTTGCTCAAAATAAACTCATTAAACTAGGTAAAACTCAAATTGAGTTAAAACAGGTTTTAATAAACAACAAGGATATTTTGTTTTTAAACATTCATCAGGATGAACAAACCAGTATAGATGCTATTCAAAGTTTTGCAAAAGTTATTCCACTTAATTTTGCTTATTTACACCATAAACAAACACGTAGGGTTGCATATCAAATTGGCAAACACAATTTTACTGTTGACCCTAACCGAATTTTTACCAAACAAGGTAGAACTAACACTATAGAAACCAACTATAAGGTAACTATAAGGTCTAAATTAATGGCTAAAAAATTAGCAAATGAAATAGTAAATTTAATTAAAAATTTCAAAGTTATTGTAACGCTACATAATAATACAGATGTAAATTATTCGATAAAAAGTTATTTAAAAGACGGAGAAGAAGCTCAAAATACGGCAGAGGTCTATGTAAATCCAAACATGGATGCAGATGATTTTATTTATACCACAGAAAAAAAGTTTTTTGATTACTTAAAACGTGCCAACTACAATGTAATTCTACAGGATAATAATAATTTTGTTAATGATGGCTCTTTATCAATATATTGCGGCATTAATCAAATTCCCTATATCAATATAGAGGCTCAACTTGGGCATTATAACGAACAATTGGAACTTATAAAAATTGTTTATGAAATGTTGTCGCGCACCAGTTATGTTTTTTAAGTTAACGCCTTTTAAAACAAAAACACCCAACTAGCTATCAAAGACATTGAGTTTTTTTAGTAAACCTTAAATCCGCAAGTATGTTCGTAGCGAAATGCAAAGCATTCATAAACACCTTAAAAAGCAAATACAAATTTGTGCATAAAAGTCAAAATGTACGTTAAAACTTTACTATGTAAAATCACGAACACCAATAAAAAAATAAAAAAGATAGTGAGTAATTGGTGTGGCGCAGGTTTGAGACACGCAAACACCTGTATAAACGCAGACAGACATTCCCAATAATGGCGTGCAGCTTGGCTTTGCAGTAGAAGATACTTGCGGATTTAAGGGTAAACCCTAGATAGCACAAGTTTCGTTGTACAATACTGGAGGATTAATTTCTTTGTCCACAAACTTAATGTTGTATTCTTGTAATTCTTTTAATATTGGTAAATATATTTCTTTTTGTATTGGAATGTGAACACCTTTAAGTGTAATTGTATTGTTTAAAATCATTTTAGCACAAATTGCTACAGGTAACCCTACTGTATTACTCATTGCTGTATAAGTTTGGTTTTCACCAATTGCTACCAAGGACGAATTTATTTCTTTATATTCTCCGTTCAGGGTATAGACAAATTTATGCCACATAACAATCATATCTTTATCGTTTGGCTCAAGTACCCATTTTTCTTCTACAATTTTTTGTAAAAATTGCGCAGGTGTAATATCCTCTTTCAAATCATACCCTTCATTTTCAAAAATGCCAAGCCAAACTAATTTGTCCCAAATAGGGTCATCTTGGTCAATTCTTAATTGATATCTAAGTTTTAACTCAACAGAATCATAAGGGTGAAAAGGTAAAAAGGAATTGATAAAATCTCTTTTAGTCATGTTTTTACTGCCTTCTAAAATGTAAGAATCATCAGTAGCACCAAGTTGAACAAAAACATTCCATGCTTTAGAAAAACCCTTTCGTCTAAAAGTCCCTCTATAAATGGTTGGGATATCATCTAAACCATAAATTTCTCTATATTTTAGGGAGTTTCTATTAGCATAGCCTTCAAATTCTCCGTAACCATCAATTTTTATGATTTCTGTGCGTCTAAATAATTTATGATAGGGAATATATTTATATTTTCCTTCTTGAATAAATTTAGCAGCACCACCTTGTCCTGCAAGAACCACATTTCGTGGATTCCATGTTAACTTATAATTCCATGGGTTGTTGTCCGATTCTGGGGCAACTAATCCTCCAGTAAAAGACTCAAAAATATGCATTTTCCCTCCTTTTTCTTCAATCTCGTCAAGAATTTTTTTTGCACTCATGTGATCTATACCTGGATCTACTCCTACTTCGTTCATAATTATAATGTCAGCCCGTTTAGCGTCATCATCCAAGCTTTCCATTTCTTTTGACACATAAGAGGGTGTAATTATATTTGTTTTAAATTTAATACAATCTTTTGCTATTTCTATATGAAACCTTGCTGGCAACATAGAAACAACAAGGTCTGCCCACTCAATTAAAGGTTGTCTTTCTGCAGGGTTAAGTGCATTTAGTGTAAAACCTTCAGCATGTTTTGAGTTGCCAATTTTCGATATTGCTAAATCACCATCTCTATCACCTACCTTTATATACCAGTTTTCTTTTTCTGCGTTTTGTACAAAGTATCTAATCATTGAGGACGCAGATAATCCAGCGCCTATTACAAGTATGTTTTTCATTATAAATACAGTTTATTTTGAATTGGTAAATTTATAGATAATCTTAATTAAAATCACAAAAACATAAATTATTTTTTACTACGTAATTAGATTACGTTCTGACGGCGTAACATTGTACTATAATTTAAAAATATAAACTATGAAAAAGTTATTATCAATTTACAAAAACATTAAAATTAAGCGAGTTACTTATGAAAAAGGAGATGAAACAGTAATGTTAGAATGTTGTTTAATTTTTGACACACATGAAATCGATACTACTTTGATTATAACGCACAGTGACTTTAATCGATTATTATCTAAAATTATTTTAAACGGATATGACATTGACACAAATACTGTAAATACAATAAACTTTGGAGATGGAACAGAAATTGTGGAGTATAGTTTTAAAAACACGGTTGAAATAGACAAATTTAATTTTAATTATCATGTTAAACAAATTAGCGCATAAGGTTATGAAGATATTTAAAGCAGACCCAATTAATCAAATAAATGTTTTAGACACTATAGTAAAAGTAAATCAATTGACGTCTTTTGATATGATATATGTATATCACTTATTGAGCATTGGCACAACAGTAAAACTATATAAAACTAATATTAATTTACATGGAGATTATATGTTTGATGTTTACTTCAAAAAATTTAAAATAGGGGTTGTAAAAATTTCGGGAATTGGTAAACAATTGATAGGTGATTTAACAGAGGTTGAAGCCAAAATTTCTAGTTTGTCTAAAGAAAAATATTTACCATTAAAATCATTAGAATTAGTAATTAAATCAAAAAACAGCCTAAAAATGGTAGGATAAAGGCAACTTTAATGTGGAATATTCGTATATTTGATAAAAAAAGTGTACTTTTATAAAAATATATTACGAATATGAAAAAATTATTTACTTTATTTGGAGGTGTGGTTTTTATTAGTTTTCTATCTTGTAACAATAAACATGAGATAGTTCCAGCACCTTTAAAAACAGCTGAGTTAGAATGTTCTTGTAAAGCAACTATTAATGGGTCTGTTTATGAATATACCGACACCTGCAATTACGACAATGAAAAAGTAATTAACACCTCAGGGTTATCTAGAGGGGTTTACTCAGCAATTGTAGAAAATGCAAGTATGACTGAGGGTATTGAGGTAAGTTTAAGAACTTTACAATGGTTAGATGATGGATCAAGTAATCCTACGGTAGAAGAATGGAAAGATTTTTTTAACAACAATACAAATCCAGCTTATTATATTGATGACGCACTAAACATTAATGGTATTAAAGTAGAATGGACAGATGCAAACGGTGTAGTTTGGCATAGCGACACTACACAATACTGTGCAGGAATAGATTTCCTTTTTACTGAGTTCACTCATGATTCTGACCAAACAGGAAACTACATGAAATTTAGAGCTGTTTTTAATTGTCCTTTAATAAAAAATGATAATTCAGACACTATTTGTTTAGAAAACGGCGTGATAAAGTCCTCTTTTAAAAGGGAATAATATTAAAAAATAAAAAAGGGAGATTATAAAACCTCCCTTTTTTATTACCTTCACAATATATCTATGACTAAAAGACTTAGAATAGCCATTATTGGAAGTTATAATTTTGCTTACCACTCACACAATGCAACTAATCGTGCCCTACAAGCGGTAGAAAAAGTTTTAGAGCAGCCAATAGATATATTTTGGTTAAATGAAACGGAATTTTGTGAAATTAAACCTGATAGCTTATACAGAAATTATGATGGTTTTCTGATAGCACCAGGACCTTATCACAAGCCTTTTTATTTTAATACTATTTTTAAAACTTTAGAATCTTTTGATAAACCCGTTCTTGGTACGGGTGAAGTATTTAAGTTGTTAATCAATTATTATTTTAGCAAAAAAGGTGTGGATTTAACCACAGAAAAAGTTATATCTGATAATTTGAATGATAGTAATCAATTTGCTCAAGTCAATTTAGATAAACTCTCTTCAGAATGTAAAAAATTATACATTAACAGGGGTGAAATAGAATATAGTTCATCAAGATACTCAATCCTTCCTCAGTACACCGATATATTAGCAGAGGATTTTGAGATAGCAGCAAGAAATCAATTTTTTGACCCTGAAATCATAAAACTAAAAGCTCATCCTTTTTTTATGTTTACAATGTTTTGTCCACAAATGAATTCTACAGAAGATATTCCACATCCAATTATAACCTATTTCATAAAAACAACCATTAGGATATTGGATATTAAAGAAACTGAATCAACAAACCAATAAATTATTTTTTTCTTGTGTTTTGTGGTTGTAAAGGGTTAGCGTTTATCTCTTTATTTAGATTTCTCATTCTAAAAATATCACAGGCCAAAAAGTATGCGTTTCTAAAAGAACGCTCAGAAGCTATGCCTCTTCCTGCTATATCGAAAGCCGTACCGTGGTCAGGAGACGTTCTAACAATTGGTAATCCTGCAGTAAAATTAACACCTTCATCAAAAGAAATAGATTTAAAACCTGTTAACCCTTGGTCGTGATACATTGATAAAATTCCGTCAAAATTTTTTAAATTAGCTGACCCAAAAAATCCATCTGACGAATAAGACCCATAGACTAATTCCCCTTCATTAAATAATTTTTTTACAACAGGATTAATAATGTCTAGTTCTTCACTTCCTAAGGTACCTCTATCTCCTGCGTGAGGGTTTAACCCTAAAACCGCAACCCTTGGTTTTCTTATGGCAAAATCATTTCTTAAGGTTTTGATAAACAAACGTAGTTTTGATTCAACCCTTTCCTTTGTAATTAATTCGGGCACTTTTTTTAGGGGCACATGACCTGTTACAACAGCAACCCTTAATTCATCAGCTACCATTAACATTAAAACATTATCTGTGTTAGATAAGTGTGCTAAATACTCTGTATGTCCAGGGAATTCAAAACCAGCAGCGGCTACACAATCTTTATTGATGGGCGCAGTAACAAGTACATCAATTTTGTTAGTTGTTAAATCATTGGTTGCGCACTCTAATGATTTTAAAGCATATTTTCCTCCTGTCGAATTTTGTTCCCCTAAACTAATTTTTACCTCCTCAGGCCAACAATTAATTAAGTTAATTTTTTTTGGCTTGGCCTCATCAGCCGATTGTATGGGGAAAAAATTAAAATCGCTGTTGTTAATCGCTTTTTTGTGGTACGAAATAGTTTTTGCCGAACCATAAATAATTGGAATTGAGTTGGCAAATACTTGTTGATTTCTCAATGTTTTAATTATTACCTCTAATCCAACACCATTTATGTCGCCAACCGTTATACCTACTTTAATTATTTTTTTTTGCATTACTTAATTTTTTGAGATAAAAATTCAATTAATAACCTAACACCTGCACCTGTTCCACCAAGCCCTCTATATCCTTCCTTTTTATGAGTAAATGCTGGTCCAGCAATATCAATATGAATATAAGGATAATCGGTAAAGTGCTCTAAAAACTTTCCTGCAGTAATGGTTCCAGCGTAAGGTCCTCCTAAGTTTTTTAAATCGGCTATTGTAGACTTTAAAAGTTCCTTGTAATCATCCCAAAAAGGGAAAAGTGCTACTCTATCCCATGAGTTAAAACCCGCTTTTTCAAGTAATTTTAGCTCTTTTTGATTGGCATTTCCCATTGCTATACTTGCAGATGTTCCTATAGCAGCTACTGCTGCGCCTGTTAAAGTAGCTGCATCTATAACCAATTCTGGATTGAATTTTTTAGCATAAGCTAAGGCGTCTGCCAAAATCATTCTACCTTCGGCATCAGTGTTTAAAACCTCTACAGTTGTTCCGTCCATCATAGTTACCACATCTCCAGGAGCATACGCATTTCCACTAGGTCTATTGTCAGTTGCAGGAAGTAAAGTTATAACATGTAAGGGTAATTTTTGTTGAGCAACTGCATATATTGTCGCTGCCATTGCCGCAGCTCCTCCCATGTCCGATTTCATAAAATCCATTGAGTTTGCGGTTGGTTTTAAACTTAACCCCCCTGTATCGTAAACCACGCCTTTGCCAACTAAAACAATTGGTTTGTTATTTTTAGCGTTTTTTGGTTTCCATTCTAAAATTGTAAATGTTGGAGGGTCTATTGACCCTTGATTAACAGCTAACAAACCGCCCATTTTTAAAGCTTTAATTTTAGCCTTACCCAATACGGTTACTTTTATTCCTGCTTTTTCACATTTTAATTTTACTTCATCAGCTAATTTTTGTGCCGTTAAATAAGATAAGGGTTCATTAACTAATTCTTTAGCCCAGTTTGTAGCTTCAACAACAGCATTAATTTTTTTTATATCAACATGACTGTTTGTAATATATAATGTTTTTAAAGTAAAACTTCTTTCTTTCTTATCTTTAAAATATTTTATAAACTGATAAGAGGAAAGCATTAAACCTTCAGAAAATAATTCAATGGCATCAATAGATTTTCCTTCAACTTGTAAAGAAGAAATTTCCTTTTTTAACAATTCAAAAACTTGGTGTCCGATTTGCCTAACCTTTTCTTTATTTTCGGCTTTTTTCAGTTGTTTATATTTAGCAAACAAAAT
Source organism: Crocinitomix sp. (assembly GCA_015662905.1). Classification (GTDB taxonomy): domain Bacteria; phylum Bacteroidota; class Bacteroidia; order Flavobacteriales_D; family Crocinitomicaceae; genus Putridiphycobacter. Next base: position 34,080 of record DQTE01000034.1, read on the forward strand.
GTAATTCCCATCTTTTATTATATATGAGAAGTCATTATTTTTTATTTTTTTTAACAAATAAGTTTGATTGCCTTTGTCTATTTTTAACTTTTTAATAGCATTATTAATAGACTTTTCGTCAAGCACATAAATTATATGATTAGCTTTAATTTGTTTATGATATTTTAATTGAGTGTTCATTTTTTATAAATTGTTAGTAAAGGCGATAAAGATAATTAAATTTGGTTAACCCCTTTGTCTTAAATATTCACAATTTTTCTGTATTTTTGTTAATTCAACTAAACGATAAGATATTTTATCCGTTTACTTATATATGAAATTGAAAAAAGCATTAATTATACTATTCTGTTTGTTGATTTATTTCAACCACGCAACGGCTACTCATAATCGTTCGGGATCAATTACTTATAGACATATTTCTGGCAACACCTATGAGTTTACGGTTAAAACCTGCACAAAAACGTCAGCGGAAGCAGACAGGCCAGAACTTGAAATAAATTGGGGTGATGGTACTTCTGACACGATAAACAGAATTAATATTGTTTTAATTACTACCTATGATGCTCAAGAGAATTATTATGTAGGCATACACACTTATACCGGTCCTGGTAACTTTATAGTTAGTGTTGAAGACCCTAATAGAAACAGTGGAGTATTAAATATTACAAATTCAGTAAATCAACCATTTTGTGTTCAAACTGAAATTGTAATTTCTCCTTTGTTAGGTACACCAAACAATTCTTTAATTATAGAGGATTGCCCTTGTCCTGAATTTGCTTGTTTAAATCAAATGTATTGCTACAACTTATCGGCTTACGACCCTGATGGAGACAGTTTGTCATACAGTTTGGTGCCCTGTAGAGGACAAGACTGCTTAGAAATGACACCTGGTATTTACAGTTATCCGCAAGAGGTAGGCGGCGGCGTTTTAACCATAGACTCCATAACTGGTACATTATGTTGGGACAGTCCTGTTTTACAAGGTGAGTATAACATTGCCATTAAAATTTCAGAATATAGGGCGGGTGTGTATATAGGCTCAGTTCTACAAGATATGCAATTGACTGTAAAAGTGTGCAATAATGATGCACCAATTATAGCTCCAAAAGCAGACACTTGTGTTTTTGTAGGAGATAACCTTGATATTGTGTTTTCTGCCACTGATACCCAAGACGCTGTAAGTATTTACGCTACCGGAGCAATTTTTAACCTAAACAACAATCCAGCAACTTTTATTGAAGACACACAAAGTCCGACAGTAAATGGTCATTTTATATGGCAACCAGATTGTAGTCAAGCATCTTACAATCCTTATCCTTTAATTATTCATGCTGTAGATTTGAATCCAAATATACAATTACAAGACCTAATGGATTGGAAGATTAGGGTTAACATTCCTCCTCTTCAAAACGTGTTAGTTAGCCCTTATGGCAGTGCATTTCAAATTACCTGGGATGCCCCAACAGTAAATTGTGATATAGACCAGTTTAATATATACCGCAGTACAGACTCTTCTTTATATTCAAACGCTTGTTGTGATGTAGGTACAGCAGAGGCTATGGGTTATACTTTAATTGGTACATCAAATAATTTGTCTTATATAGATGATTCTCCTTTAGAAATAGGAAATAAGTATTGTTATATGGTTACAGTAGTCAACACTAACGGTGTTGAAAGTTGTGTATCAAATCAAGATTGTAATTCTCTTAATTTTGAAGTTCCTGTAATGACAAATGTATCAGTATTTGAAACTGCTCTCGCATCAGGTAAAGACTCTGTTTATTGGTCGTGGCCAAAAGAATTAAACTTGACAAACTTTCCAGGGCCTTATTATTATCAATTATATAGAAGTGAGGGATATAGTGGTGGCACAGAATCTTTAGTATTTACCTCTAATACTGATGCTGTTATTTCAAATGTTGACACTTTTTTTTATGATATAAGTTTAAACACAATAGACTTTCCTTACACATACAGGGTAGAATTATATAGTAATAATCAACTTGTGGGCTCATCAAGTCCTGCTTCTTCAATATACTTAAACTTAATTCCTAATGACAATCAATTAACTTTGGTATGGGACGAACACATTCCTTGGATAAATTACACGTATGAAATTTATAAAGAAACATTTGTTGGAAGTGGTGTTTTTAATTTAATAGGAACAACAAATACGCCTACTTACACTGATACCAACCTAATTAATCAAAAAACGTACTGTTACAAAATTAAAACCATAGGGCAATACACGCAAAGTGGGATTAGAAACCCAATAGAAAATTGGTCACAAATACAGTGTGGTGAACCGTATGACTACACCCCTCCTTGTGCACCTAGTTTATCTATTACAGGTAATTGTGATACAGAAGAAAACCTTATTACGTGGACAAATCCAAATAATAGTTGCGCAGATGATGTTGTGGCTTACAATCTTTATTTTGCACCATTTGAAGGAGACAGTTTAACTTTATTAACAAATTTTTCTTCTCAATTTGACACTATGTATATCCATAAAGATAGAGGAAGTATAGCGGGATGTTACTATGTAACTGCTATTGATTCAATGCCGTATTCAAACGAGGGACAACCGTCAAATATGGTATGTATTGATAATTGTAATGGATATTACGAATTACCTAATGTTTTTACTCCTGGAAACGATAATGTTAACGACTTGTATCATCCTTTTTTACCTTTTAAATTCGTTGAAAGTATAGATTTAAAAATCTATAACAGATGGGGTGAATTAGTTTATGAAACCACTGACCCACAAATTAATTGGGATGGAACATATTTAGACACGGGGAAATCATTATTAGATGGTGTATATTTTTATGTTTGTACCGTCTATGAGATTAAATTAGCAGGATTAATAAGTAGGAGTTTTCAAGGGAATATAACCATTATAAATGACAAATAAATGTTTACAGGAATTATAGAGGCCTTAGGTAAAGTAGAAGATATTAAAAAAGAAAATACAAATGTTCATTTTACATTGAGTTGTCCGTTTACTAAAGAATTAAAAATTGACCAATCGTTAGCACATAACGGAACTTGTCTAACAGTTATTAATATTGATGGCAATAAATATACGGTAACGGCCATTGAAGAAACTCTAAAACGAACAAATTTAAGTGAGTTAAAGATAGGTGACAATGTTAATCTTGAGCGCTGTACGTTAATGGGGGGGAGATTGGATGGGCACATTGTACAAGGTCACGTTGACACTGTTGGCGTGTGTAAAGAAATTATAAAAAACAACGGAAGTACTGAATTTGTTTTTACGTATGATTATGATGAGGTAACTGTTCCAAAAGGCTCAATTACTGTTAATGGTGTAAGTTTAACGGTTGTACAATCTAGCAAAGGCTTGTTCTCTGTACACATTATTCCGTACACTATACAACATACAAACTTTAAAGACTTTAGAGTAGGGTCTAAAGTAAATTTGGAATTTGACATCATAGGTAAATATGTTAACCGGATACTACAACAACAATAAAACTTTTGGTACAATTTTTCGTACAAATCATGTAAAAACAATAAATGAAAAAATTATCTATCATATTAATCATCTTTTTTAGCTATTTTTCTATAGCTCAAAACTCTATTGATACTACACACCACGAATTGTCGCTACTTTTCATAGGTGATATTATGGGACACGGTCCTCAAATAGAATCTGCTTATGATGCTTCAACTAAAAGTTATAATTATAATTCTGTTTTTAAATACGTATCGCCACACATACAATCTTCTGATTTTTGCGTAGCAAACCTTGAGGTTACATTGGCAGGAAAACCCTATAAAGGATATCCTCAGTTTTCTTCGCCAGATGCATTAGCCTCTGCCGCCAAAAACGCAGGTATAGATATGTTGGTTACCTCAAATAATCATAGTTGTGATAGGGGTGATAAAGGTATTGTTAGAACCATTAATGTTTTAGATTCTTTACAAATATTACATACAGGTACATTTAAAGATTCTTTTGACAGAAAAAAGAACAACCCTTTAATTATAGAAAAAAACTGCATAAGAGTTGCATTTTTAAATTACACCTACGGTACTAACGGGTTAAAAAATCATTATCCAACAATTGTAAACAGGTTAGACACGTCTTTAATTAGAGCTGATATAGCTTATGCTAAAACCTTAAATGTTGACAAAATAATTGTAGTGACTCACTGGGGCGCCGAGTATAAACTACAGCCGGTTAAATCTCAAATTGAAATGGGTAAATTTATTTTTGAGGCGGGGGCTGATATTATTGTTGGTTCGCATCCTCACGTTTTAGAAAAAATGATTTGGGAAAAAAGCACCAACTCTCAAGGAGATAAGGTAATAATTTACTCTTTAGGTAACTATGTGTCTAATCAAAGAGCAAGATATAAAGACGGTGGAGCTATGCTTCAATTGGTACTACAAAAAGAAAACGGCAAAACAAGCATTAAGTCTGCAGGATATTATTTAACTTGGGTTTACACACCAACCATTGAAGGCGTAAAAAAATATTACATATTACCTGCGGCGTGGTATGAAAATAACCCTAGTTTTTTTAATAACAAAGATAGCTACCAAAAAATGAACCTCTTTTTGACTGATTCTAGAAAACTATTAGGAGAATACAATAAAAATATTACAGAAATAAAACCAAATCTCTAAATAATTTAAAATGAAAGTAGTAAAAAACATCACCTTATTTTTATTGATATTTACTTTTAATAATTGCAAAAAAGACATAATAGAAAAACCAATAGGTAACGCCCAAGCCAAAGAGGTGTGGAATTGTGCGTATCAAGAAAATTATGACCCCGACAAGATAGATGACGTAATTGCTAACGCGACAAATGCTTATGTGTTGATAGATCCCTTTGAGGGAGATAATTACCAAAGAATTTCAGAAATAAAATCAAAAGGAAATGAAGTTTGTGCTTACATAAGTATTGGTACAGGAGAAGATTGGAGAAGTGACTGGAATCAATTAAAACCTTATTGTGTTTCAAAACAGTGGAGCAAATGGAAGGGAGAGTATTTTATTGATGTTACCACAACAGGTCTAATAGATGTAATGAAAGCAAGAATTGATAAAATAGCTAATTGGGGCTGCGATTGGGTTGAATTTGATAATATGGATTGGGCTTTTGATGAAGAATCTCGAAAAAAATATAACATAAGAGCTAGCGAGCAAGACGCCATTAATTATTATAATGAGTTATGTGATTATGTCCACTCTAAGGGAATGAAATGTCAAGCAAAAAACACTGTAAGAAATGCTCCGAATTTTGACGCACTTTTATGTGAATCTTTTAATAATGATAAAGACTGGTGGAATCATGCAGAGGCACAAAGTTATCTAGATGCAGGAAAAATGGTGATTGTAAATCATTACAAAGAAAAACGACCCAATGCAACTTATCAAGAATATATCAACTTGTATAATGCAGGAATTTCTTTTATTTGTGAAAGCAAAAAAGAAAAAAAATACATTCATTATAATGAATAAAAAGGGTTTTTAGGGTAATCCTTTTTAAAGTACATTATCAAATTAGAATTTTAAAACAAGGTTACA
>DQTE01000082.1 GCA_015662905.1 Crocinitomix sp.
TAACACCAACGACAATGATGCCGGCCATGTGCGTATTTACACATGGAATGGTACAGCTTGGCAACAAAAAGGCTCAGACATAGACGGCGAAGCCGCAGGGGATCTGTCAGGCTGGTCAGTTAGTATGCCAGATGCTAATACCGTCGCCATTGGGGCGATTGATAATGACGGTAACAATAGCAATGATGCCGGCCATGTGCGGGTGTATTGTATAGCAGCAACTGGTACAGATGTACAAACCGCCTGCGATACTTTTACTTGGATAGATGGTAATACTTATAATTCTTCAAACAATACCGCTACTCATACTATTGTAGGTGGTGCAGCAAATGGCTGTGACAGTATTGTTACTTTAAATTTAACAATTTATTATACAGGAACAATAGACGCTGACTCACCCTGTGCTGATTCTATCTCTATTTATACAAATACCGCTTTTTCACCCAATGGAGATAATGTAAATGATGTATGGGTTATAGATGGTATAGAAGATTATGATGAAAATATTGTTTATATTTATAACCGTTGGGGAGATTTAATACAAAAAATTGAAAATTATGACAACGTAAACAACGTTTGGGACGGCACCACAAAATATGGTAATGAATCTGCAGTTGCAGGCACATATTTTTATATTGTAGAAGCCAACGGCACAAAAGCATTAACAGGTTGGGTGAACATTGTAAAATAATAAAAAGCCTCATTATTTATAATAAGTCTGTTGCTAAGCACCGCAAGTTTTTCACAAACTTAGAACCAAAAAGGTATAGTTCCTCTATCCTAAGTCATACCAATTTAATTTCAAAATAACTTATGCCGTATGTCTTACAGAAATAATTGGCAATTTAATTGATATCTTGTTTTTTGTAACAAAACACACCATATTATTCTCTTTTTTTTGCTTACTTTTGCATATAATTTTGTAAAAAGAACCAATTATGTCAAACGCAATATTTAAAGTGCCAACACCAGTAAATGAACCAGTGTTGAATTACGAAAAAGAAAGTAAAGAAAGAGAAAGCTTACTTGCAACCTATAAAAAAATGTATAACGCCCAACCCATTGATGTACCAATGTACATAGGAGGTGAAGAAATAAGAACCAATGATAAAAAAGAACTAAATCCACCACACGAACATAAAAAAATAATAGGATACTATCATAAAGGTACAGCAGAACACGTAAAAATGGCAATAGATGCCGCTATGGAAGCCAAAGAAAATTGGGCAAATATGCCGTGGGAACACAGAGCATCTATCTTTTTAAGAGCAGCAGACCTTTTAGCTGGTCCTTACAGAAATAAAATGAATGCAGCCACAATGTTAGCTCAATCCAAAAATGTGTTTCAAGCCGAAATTGATGCCGCTTGCGAATTAATAGACTTTTTTAGATTCAATGTAGCCTATATGCAACAAATCTATCAAGATCAACCAGGTTCAAACCCGGGAATGTGGAACAGACTTGAATACCGCCCCCTTGAAGGATTCATCTTTGCCCTAACTCCATTTAACTTTACGTCAATCGCAGCAAATTTAAGTGCAGCGCCTGCCATGATGGGAAACACCGTTGTGTGGAAACCAGCCGAAACACAAATTTATTCTGCAAAAGTTATTATGGACTTGTTTAAAGAAGCAGGACTACCTGACGGTGTAATTAATATGGTAACAGTTAGAGGTGCCGTGGCAGGAGAAGTGGTTTTCTCTCACAAAGATTTCGCTGGGCTACACTTTACAGGATCAACAAAAGTATTTAAACAGTTATGGAAAACCATAGGCGAAAATATAGATATTTATAAATCATACCCTAGAATAGTAGGCGAAACAGGTGGAAAAGATTTCATAATAGCACATAAATCAGCAAACTCAATTGAAGTTGCCACAGCAATATCAAGAGGAGCATTTGAATTCCAAGGACAAAAATGTTCCGCAGCATCAAGAGCTTATGTGCCGTCAAATATGGCAGATGAAGTACTTAAAATAGTTAAGGAGCAAGTAAACTCATTTAAAATGGGAGCGCCTGATGATACCTCTAATTTTATCAACGCTGTAATTAGTGAAACTGCTTTTAATGATATATCATCATATATAGACCACTGTAAACAAAATTCAGATTGTGAAATTGTTTGCGGTGGAGAATACGACAAATCAGAAGGATATTTTATTCAACCAACAGTAGTGGTAACAACTAACCCTCAATCAAAAACTATGGTTGAAGAGATTTTTGGACCTGTAATGACCATATATATATATGATGAAAACAAATATGAAGAAACATTAGAATTACTTGACAACACCTCAGAATACGCCTTAACAGGAGCAGTTTATGCCATAGATAGATACGCCATTGATTTAGCAACTAAAAAATTAACCAATTCGGCAGGTAATTTCTATATCAATGACAAACCAACAGGAGCAGTGGTAGGACAACAACCTTTTGGAGGCGCAAGAGGGTCAGGTACAAATGATAAAGCAGGTTCATACCTTAACTTAATCAGATGGGTAAGTCCAAGAACAATAAAAGAAACATTTGTATCAGCTAAAGATTATAAATATCCGTTTTTAGGATAATTAATACTAAATTTTAAAAGCGATTAGGATTCCCCCCCCTAATCGCTTTTTTTATAGGATGGAAAAGTTTATTGATGTAGATAAAATTTTAAAAGATAAAAATCCAAATATAGCCAAATGGATGCCTAAATTTGTGGTTAAGTATTTAAAAAAAGTTTTACATCAAAATGAAATTAATCAAATTCTTACCAATAAAAAAGGGCTCAATGGTGTAGAGTTTTCAAAAGCTATTTTATCAGACTTTAACAATAAAACACAAGCCATAGGACTTGAAAATATACCCAAAACAGGAGGGGTAATTTTAGCTTGTAACCACCCATTAGGAGGAATGGATGCACTTATTTTAATTCAAGAAATATCTAAAGTAAGAACAGATTTTAAATTTGTAGTAAATGATGTACTTTTAAATCTCAAAAATCTGCAAGATGTGTTTGTTGGCGTTAATAAATACGGTAATAATTCTAAAACATCTTTAAATGAGTTAAACGAATTATTTGCTTCAAATCAAGCTGTAGTTGTTTTCCCCGCAGGTTTGGTTAGCCGTAAGTTTGGTAAAGAAGTTAAAGATCTAGAGTGGAAAAAAACATTTATAACCAGAGCTAAAAAATTTAATAGAGATGTAATACCCGTTTATATTGACGGAAAACTATCTAATTTCTTTTATAGACTATATAAAATAAGAAAATTTTTTGGTGTTAAGGCAAATGTAGAATTATTTTATCTAATTGATGAAACTTTAAAACAAAAAAATAAAAAGTATAAAGTTTTCTTTGGTAAACCAATAAAATACACGAAATTTGACAAAAGTAAATCTGATAAAGATTGGGCAGAAGAAGTTAAAAAAATGACATACAAACAAATTAACTAATGAGTAAAGACCTAAGTTACATATTACCATCTGTAGAATTAGCTTTGTTAGAAAAAGAGTTAAATAAAGACAGATTTGTAAGATTTACCAGTAAGCTAAACAACGAAATTTATATTGTAAACCAACACAATTCGCCCAATGTAATAAAGGAAATTGGCAGATTAAGAGAATTAACTTTTGCCACAGCTGGTGGTGGTACAGGTAACCCCATAGATATTGATGAGTACGATACCAATGAAAATTGTTACCAACAGTTAATTGTTTGGGCACCAGACACCAAAGAAATTGTTGGGGGATATAGATTTATTGATTGTAAAACAGCCATTAAAAATGATAAAATTGACTTGTCAACTAGGCATTATTTTGAGTTTTCAGACAAATTTATTAAAAATTATCTACCTAAAACCATTGAATTAGGAAGGTCTTGGGTACAACCAAAATACCAACCAACCAACTCACGCAGAGGACTTTTTTCTCTTGACAATTTGTGGGACGGCTTGGGGGCAATTGTTGTAAACAATCCTCAAATAGAATATTTCTTTGGTAAAGTAACAATGTATGAAAATTATGATGTAGTAGCCAAAAAAGCTGTTTTGGCATTTATGAATGCAATGTTCCCCGATAATGAAAACCTTGTTACCCCCATACACCCTGTCTATACAGATATTGACCAAAGCGAGATATTAAAATTAATAACACTACCAAAAGGAACAACACCTCAAGAGAAACAAAATGAATTTAAAACAGCTTTAAAAGTATTGCAACAATTTGTAAGAGAAAGAGGAGAAAAAATACCACCATTAATTAATAATTATATGCAACTATCCCCTTCAATGAAATCTTTCGGAACAGCCTTAAATCCAGATTTTGGAGGTGTTGAAGAAACAGGTATATTAGTTAAAATACCAGACATCTATGACGAAAAAAAAGAACGTCATTTAAACTACTAATTAAACCCTTAAAAAAAACAACGTCAACGACAAACTACCTATGTAACCCTAAATTTTTTATTTGTTAGATAGCGTTTATTCTTTAAATAAATTTACGCCTTTATCATAAGGCTAACAGCCAAGCGGTCTTTTGTCTTTTATCAAGCTTTAATAAAAGAAATATTACAAATATTTCATCTAAGTTTTATTTAATTAAAACCATATTTAAGGTAATAATCTTATTTTTGTGCCAAACATTACCATCAATGAGTACAAAACCGTCAATATTAAAAGGAACACGAGATTTTTTGCCTTCAACCATGGCAAAACGTAATTTTATTTTTTCAACGATAAAAACTGTATTTGAAAAATATGGTTATGCACCTATAGAAACACCTACTATTGAAAAAACTGAAACACTAATGGGTAAATATGGTGAGGAAGGTGACAGGTTAATTTTTAGAGTGCTCAATTTAGGAGATAAATTAGCAAAAGCTGATGTAAATGCTTTAAAAGAAGCTCATTTGGTGAGATTTGCAAATTCAATATCGGACAAGGCTTTACGATATGATTTAACAGTGCCTTTTGCCAGATTTGTAGTTCAACATCAAAATGATTTAACTTTTCCGTTTAAAAGATACCAAATTCAACCAGTTTGGAGAGCAGATAGACCCCAAAAAGGAAGGTATAGAGAATTTTATCAATGTGATGTAGATGTGGTTGGAAGTGAATCTTTACTCTATGAAATAGAATTGATTCAAATTTTTGATGAGGTGTTGTCAAACCTAGGCGTAAATGATTTTACTATAAAATTTAATAACCGTAAAATTTTAACGGGCATTGCTGAGGTTTGTGGACAAGCCGATAAATTAACAGACATTACAGTTGCCATTGATAAACTTGATAAAATAGGAAAAGATGGAGTTATTAAAGAGTTAAAAGATAGAGGTGTAAACGACACCGCCATAAACATTATAAATCCATTATTTGAATTAGAGGGAAACAATGATGAATTAGTAGTTAAAATGACCGAATTTTTAAAAGAAAGTAAAGTTGGGCTAAAGGGAATAGAAGAATTAACTTATGTGTTAGATAGAATTAAAAAATTAGGGTTAAACAAGGCCAAATTAAGTTTTGAGGTAACACTTGCCAGAGGACTAAGCTATTACACAGGTGCTATTTTTGAAGTGGTAGCCAATCAAGTAAAAATGGGTTCAATTTGTGGAGGTGGAAGGTATGATAACTTAACCGAACTTTTTGGTTTAAAAGGTATGTCTGGAGTTGGCGTGTCTTTTGGTGCAGATAGAATTTATGATGTAATGACTGAACTTAATTTATTTCCAAAATCTTTAACATCTTCAACACAAGTGTTGTTTATAAACTTTGGAGAGAAAGAACAAGATTACAGTTTGTCAATTCTAAAATTGTTAAGAAATCACCAAATATCAGCAGAAATATATCCAACCTCTGCTAAAATGAAAAAACAAATGAAATATGCCAACGATAAACAAATACCTTACGTTGTAATGATTGGGTCAAATGAAATAGAAACTAACACCATAACTTATAAAGAGATGGAAACAGGGGAACAAAATAACAGTTCACTCAACAACTTTATCACTTTACTTACTAAGTTACCATAAAAACGTAGTTGTTGATATTTTTATTTATTTTTGACTAAAATATAATTACCAAAATAATGAAGATATTTAATTTATTACTATTCGTTTTCTTTTTTACAATGACAAATGCTCAACAGCAAAATATGTCATTGTTAGCTAATTTACCTATACAAACTATGCATTCAACTAAATTAAATGACATTTGGGGGTACACAGATGAGTTTGGAAATGAATATGCTATTGTTGGTACGACAGATGGGGTGTCTATTGTTGATATTTCAACCCCCACAAATCCTGTAGAAGTTTTTTGGGTATCAGGTATGAACTCAATTTGGAGAGATATAAAATCTTATGGTGATTATATTTATGTAACAACAGAGGCGCAAGAAGGGTTATTAATTATTGATGTAACATCATTACCTAACGTAGCTGGTATTACCTACACACATTATTTAGAACCTAGCCCTTTTGCTTGGTTGTCGGCACATAATCTTTTTATAGATGAAAACGGATTTATGTACGTAACTGGTTCAAACTATGGTAATGGCGGTGCAATTATTTATGATTTGAATACAGACCCAATTAACTTAAACCGCGTTGGTGTTATAGACGATTGGTATGCACACGATTGCTATGTACAAAATGACACCGCTTATTTTGCAAATGTTTATGATGGTTACTTTAGTATTTATGATATGACTATTAAAAATTTTCCCATTCAATTGGGGACATCTCTTACACCATCAACTTTTACACATAATATATGGGCAGACAATTACGGACATGTTTATACCACTGATGAAGTGTCTGGAGGATACATTGCTTCTTTTGACGTGACTAACCCCGCTAGTCCTTTTTTATTAGATAAGGTACAATCCTCACCTGGCGATAATGTTATACCTCATAATACGCATGTTAAAGGTAACTATTTATACACTTCATATTACGTTGACGGTGTTGTAGTACACGACATTTCAAGACCAAATAACATAGTTCAAGTTGGTAGGTTTGATACTTGGCCTGGCACCTCTAATAGTTTTGATGGTTGTTGGGGGGTATATCCTTTTTTTAATTCAGGGGTAATTATTGCTTCTGATTATGATTACGGTTTATTTATAATTGAAGACAATGTAGCCCCAGCGAGTTATATTGAAGGGATAGTCACCGATACCATTACTTCAGATCCTTTAAGTAACGTTGATGTTTCAATTAATGGAACGTCAATTTTGAAAACAACCAATGCTTTTGGACAATACTATACAGGAATAGATAGTACAGGAACTGTTGAAGTTACTTATTCTAGAATAATGTACTATCCCAAAACAATTACTGTACCTGTTCAAAGTGGAATGGTTACTATTCAGGATGTTGAGCTGCGAAAAATGCCAAATTTTTCAGTTTTAGTTAAAGTATATGATGCTCAAACCAATCAACCTATTGAAAATGCAAATGTTAGTTTTGACTACGTTATAGATACAAGAGCTACCACAAATTTATTAGGAGAGGCAAGTATTGATATTTATTATGCAGGTATTCATCAAATAAGTGTTGGCAAATGGGGGTATAAAGGTGTTTGTTTTTCAGATACTTTGATAAACAGTAGTGTTCTATTAATTGAAGTATATTTAGAAAAAGGGTATTATGACGATTTTATTTTTGATTTTGGCTGGGATACCATACATACAGGTTCAAAAGATGGATGGATTAGAGATATCCCGTTAGGTGTTAGTGATAATAATGGGCATATTCAAAACCCAAATACAGATTTTTATACAGATTGCAATGACTATTGCTTTGTAACAGGAAACTCAAGTGTTAGTTCTAATGCGTCTGAGGTTAATAATGGAGAAGCTATTTTGTTCTCGCCTGTAATGAATTTAACAACTTATACTGACCCCTATGTTAATTATGCTATATGGTATTTTAATTTGTATGGTACTTACCCACCAGATGATACTCTTTTTGTTTATATGAACAACGGTTCTCAACAAGTATTAATTGATTATTACGACCCAGAAACTACACCTCTATCCCAATGGATGACAAAGTCTGTAAGCATAGCTGATAAGATTAACATTACCTCAACAATGCAACTCATATTGTATATCAGTGATTATGCCACATCAGAAAATATAACAGAGGCAGGTATAGATGATTTTTACATATCTGAGGGAGAAGTTATAGGTGTTGAAACCATTGAAAAAGAAATCCATCAAAATATTAATATATTTCCAAATCCCGCTCAAAATGAGGTCAATGTTCAAACAACTTTTACAAGCTTTAAAGTAGAAATTTACGGATTAGACGGACAATTAATTCTATCCACAATCAATCAAAATTTGATAAAGTTAGAGCATATCAGTAGGGGTATTTATGTTGTTAAAGTAACAGATTTAAACACTAATCAAATTCAAACCAAAAAGTTAGTGATAAGGTAATTGACTTTAAACAACTTCTTAAATTAAAATTATAAAATGCGTCATTATAAGGACTAATAGTTGTAATTTTTGGTCATTACGATATTTTTTTACTTTTACTTTCAACCCGCAAGTATGTTCGTAGCGAATGCGAAGTCAGGAGCCAAATGGCTTACAAAATGTCAAGCTATAATAGAAAGTGTGTACAGAAAATATCAAACGTTCTAAAACTTTAAAACTTTTTCTATACCTGCTTTAACTTTGTTGGCGTTTGTTAATAATTCAAATTCAAGGGCTGAATTTAGAGGAATTGCAGGTGTATCTACAGACCCTATAACCTCAACAGGAGCATCTAAAAATTTAAAACATTCTTTTTGAATTTTGCCAGCTAATGCTAAAGTAAAAGTAGCCTCTATAGATTCTTCTGTAACCAACATAGCTCTATTGTGTTTTTTTACTGCATTAAAAATAGCATCTTCATCAATTGGACTAAGCGTTCTTAAATCAATAATTTCAATTTGTCCTTTAAATTGCTCAGCAGCTTCTAAACTCCAATAAACACCCCTTCCATAGGTAATTATTACCATAGATTCAGAATTTGCAATTTTATCAGTATCAGCTTCAATAACAGTCCTTGCTTTTCCAAAAGGAATAACATAATCCTCATCTGGTTCAACTGTAATTGCACCCTCTGTACCTTTAATTTTAGACCAATAAAGACCTTTGTGTTCAAAAATAACAACAGGGTTTGGGTCGTAAAAAGCGGATTTTAATAATCCTTTTAAATCGGCACCAGTTGAAGGATAAGCTACTTTAATTCCACGTATATTTGTAACAACAGATTCTACAGATGATGAGTGATAAGGACCTCCTGAACCATAGGCGCCAATTGGAACTCTAATAACTGCAGACGCAGGCCATTTGCCATTAGATAAATAATATGAACGACTTAATTCTGTAAATAATTGATTTAATCCTGGCCAAATGTAATCGGCAAATTGTACCTCAACAATTGGTTTTAAGCCAACGGCTGCCATACCTACTGTGCTTCCAATAATAAATGCCTCTTGAATAGGAGTGTTAAATACCCTTTCGTCTCCAAATTTTTGGGCTAAGGTAGCGGCTTCTCTAAACACACCTCCCAAACGTCCACCCACATCTTGACCATACAATAAAGCTTCAGGGTGTTTACCTAAAATTTCTGTCATAGCAAACAAAGCAGAATCAACCATTACAGTAGGTTTTTTTCCTTTAGGTTCTCTGCTTCCTGTTTCCTCTGTGATTGGGGTGGGTGCAAAATAAAAATCGGTTAAACTTTTTGGGTCTGGGTCTTCAGCATTTAATGCCTTTTCAAAGTCTTTATTAACTTTTTGTTTTATGTTTTCAATGATTTGGTTTATTTGTTCCTCACTAATTCCCGCATTTTTTACTTGTTTTATCAGCTTAGGATAGGGGTCTTTTTGTGCTGCCTCTTCTAAATCGTCTCTGTACCACTCCTTTCTAACCCCTGATGTATGATGCCCTAATAAGGGCACTTTTGCGTGAATTAAAAAAGGACGCCTTTCTTTACGCATAATTTGAAAAACGTCTTTAATGGTTTGATAGGAGTCTTCAAAGTTACTACCATCAATTGTCCTTACCTCTAATCCTTTAAACCCTTTTGCATAATGCGTTATATCTTGTGCTCTAATTTCTTTAGCATTGGCAGAAATATCCCATTCATTATCTTGCACTAAATATAAAATGGGCATTTGTTTTAATGCCGCCATTTGAAAAGCCTCAGACACTTCACCCTCAGTACAAGAGGCATCTCCTAAAGAACATACAACAATAGGGTTTTCTCCTTTGAAATCTTTTTCTAAACCTTGTTTTTCTTTATATTGAACGCCCATAGCTATACCAGTGGTAGGTATTGCTTGCATTCCCGTAGCTGATGATTGGTGAATGATTTTAGGTTTGTCCACATCATTTAAGCTAGGATGACAATAATAAGTTCTTCCACCAGAAAAAGGGTCGTCTTTTTTAGCAAATACTTGCAACATTATATCATAGGGTTGCATTCCAATACTTAACAAAATGGAGTCGTCACGATAGTAAGGTGACACCCAGTCTTGAGGTTTTAGTTGCAAACCTAATGCTATTTGTATGGCCTCATGACCACGAGAAGTTGCGTGTACGTATTTAGATGTTA
>DQTE01000067.1 GCA_015662905.1 Crocinitomix sp.
ATTTTGCTATAAACTGTGTTGTCAAAGTCATTAAATTAAAAAAGTACCCCCTGTACTTCAATATTTGGAGGCTTTTCTTTATTCAAGAAAAGCTCATTTAACCAATTTTGTAAATCAATTTTTACAAAAAGATTGATTCTTAGAAAAGCGACTAAATTTGAAAGGTACCATTTGTATTTTGCTGTTGCTTTTAAGTATTTTAAGATTAAAATTGAAATTTTATCGTCAAAATGACCAAAAGATTTGTGTCCCTTCGTGTTTAAGAATGGCATCTAAAAGGTTATACTTATTTTAAAAAAATAGTGGAATATCATCATTTTTATTTAATTTAGCAATATGAAAAAATTATTCCTTCTTTTTAATAGTCTATTTTTTGTGAGTTTTATCAATGCACAACAATTAGTTAGTATTGCACCTTTAGCAAATTTCACAACTGCTCAAATACAGTCGCAACTTTCGGCTTACGGATGGAATTACAGCAATATGAGTATAAATGCTGTAAAGAGTTATACAGTAATTTATAACACAATTGATGCGCAAGGCAATCAAACAATAGCTAGTGGAGCAGTATTTATTCCTCAATTAAGTAATTGCGAATATGCACCTATTACAGTTTATGAACACGGTACAGAGTTTCAAGAAAATAATGTGCCCTCAACAGGTTCTTATTCAAATCAAGGCACTTATTTTTCAACCTCAGGTTATATAGCAGTTTTACCTGATTATTTAGGATTAGGTGCTAGTTCGGGCTATCATTTGTATCATCACGCAAAAACAGAAGCTACGGCAACTATAGATTTAATTAGAGCCGTAAGAGAATATCTAGACACAGCTAGTAATACCGTTAAAGATAATGGGCAAATTTTTATTACAGGATATTCACATGGAGGGCATTCTGCCATGGCAACTCACAAGTATATTCAAGAAAATAATTTACAAGCAGAATTTAATGTGGTAGCCTCTGCTCCTTTAAGTGGTGCTTATGCTTTAAATGGTGCACAATACGATTTAATTTTTGATGGAGACTCATCTTATTACGCAAGTCCTTTTTTACCATATATTTTAGCAGGAATGCAAACAGTTTATGGAAATTTATATACAAATCTTAATGAAGTATATGACTCGCCTTATGATGTAAATATTCAGAATTTATTAAATGATGGTAATTCGTCATTTTACGCTTGGTATATTGGTATTGGCGGAGCAAATTACTACAGTTTTATGCAAGATTCTGTTTTAAATAATATGTTAGCAGACATCAATAGAAATACGCATCCAATAAATGTAGCTTTAATGAAAAACAATGTTTACGATTGGTCACCTCAAACTCCAGTAAGAATGTTATATTGTGGTGCAGATTCAATGGTGTCTCCAAATAACTCTACCTTTACTTTAGATACTATGATTAATTTAGGTGCTACAGATGTTATGGCTATAAACTTAAACAATAATGCTGACCATAATGGTTGTTTTCAACCCGCAACAACTTACGCTTTAACTTGGTTTGATAGCTTAGCTCAAAAATGTATTTACGTTAACATAGGAAATAAAATAAAACAGGCATCAACTAATATTTACCCTAACCCCGCAACTCAATATATTCAATTAGAAAATATCAATTTAGCAGGAAAAACAGTTAAAATTATTTCTGTTGATGGAAAATATACCTATAAGACAACAAGTCAAAACAATATGATTAATATAGAACATTTAACAAGAAACACCTATATATTACTGGTTTATGATGAAAATCAAGACATTGTTTTTAAAGGTAGGTTTATAAAAGAGTAAGTTTTAAGTATTGAAATTGTTTAAACCTTAAACAACTTCATTCAGTAAGTTAATATCATAGCCACATTTAAAGTGTTTTTTAGGGCAAGATTTATGACCATGTAAACCACAAGGACGACAAGCTAATTTGTTATTGGTTTGCAGAATTTCAGCATTCTCACTTAAAGGACCAAAACCAAATTCTGGAATAGTAGAACAAAAAAAAGCTTTTACAGGAGCGTTCATAGCAGATGCAAGATGCAATGGTGCTGAATCATTTACATAATTCATTTTAGCACCTTCAATCAATACCGCTGATTCTAATAAAGATAACTCTCCCGCTAAATTAACGACACGCTTACCTTTACAGTTATTAATAATGCTTTCACAATAGGTTTTGTCTGTTGGAGCACCGATTAAAAAAATATCAATATCTTTTGGTTGTTTGTCAATTAGCTCAATAATTTTAGATTTTGGGACTTGTTTTGTAAACCAAACAGAAGCAGGCGCAATAACAATATAACTTTTACTTGTAATTTTTTTAATTTTATCATATTGTAATTTGGTGGGGTAGAGTTTGGGCTTAGAGGCTGTTTGATCAGTAAGGTCAGCAATTAGTTGGTGATTACGTTCAACTTCATGTAAACCGTTGCCAATTTGATGAGGAAATTGTTTAGTATAAAACATTGATAAAGGGTTTTTATTAAACCCTACCTTGTATTTTGCTCCACTACGCAAAGTTATAAACCCACTACTTGCATATCGGTGTAAATTAATAACCGTATCATATTTAGCATTTCTAATTTGTTTTGATAATTTCAGTAAATTTTTGAATTTGCGATTTTTTTTATTCCAAATTAAAATTGAATTGATAAACGGATGATTTTTAAACAAACCCTCATTTCCTTGTCTTACCAAAACATCAATTTTTGCATCAGTGTAAAAGTTATGTAACTTTTCAATAATAGCAGTAGCTAAAATTACATCACCAATAAAGGCAGTTTGTATGACTAAAATTTTTTTCAAAATTATGAGTTGTACTTGTTTCTAACCGCTTCATCAATAGGAACAGGTTCTCCGCTCTCATCAATTCTAACAAAAATAAAAATAGTGGAACAAACCATTTTTTCCTCACCAGTATAAAAGTTTTTTGTTCTGGCCTCCACGTACATTCTTAAAGAGGTACGTCCAACTTGTTCTACTTTACCGTAAATATTTACTTGATTACCAATTTTAACAGGACGTTCAAACACCATTTCGTCAATTTTAACGGTTACCATATTAGGATTACGGCAAATGCTACAAGCCCAAGTCGCCGCCGCTTCATCTAACCAAGCTAACATGTGTCCACCAAATAAATTACCATGTACACCAATATCTTTGGTCATACAGAGTTTAATTGCCAATCTTGTCATGTCCTCATTGACTTTTGTACTAAAATCTTTTTTCGCTGTCATTTTTTAATATTGATAAAATTTTTTCTGTCCACATTTTAGGGGTGTAACTCATGCCTAATTTATGTGACGTTTCACTCATTTTTAACAGTTCATCTTCTGATTTATTCATGATGATTTTCATGGCATTTTTTAATGTTTTTATAGTAACATCATCTACCAAAATACCATTTTGGTTATGTATTAAAAATTGCTCGTTAGCGCCTACATTTTTACTCAAAATTAAAGGGCATGAGGTAATGGCAAACTCTTGTACAGTTACCCCCCATGGCTCAAACTTGCTAGGTAAAATATAAACAGATTTTTCTTGTAAATATTGCCACATGTTATTTGGCTGAACAAAACCAATATGTTTAATTTTTGGATGTTTAATTCTATTGTCCCATTCATCACCAGTTCCTATACATAGCATTTCCCATTCATTTGGTAATTCATTTTGAAGTTCAATAAATGCTTGCCACATCTCATAAATTCCTTTGTGTTTAACATATCTGCCTACATATAAAAAACGTTTTTTAAAACCAGCTGATTGTTTTTTGTAAAAATTGTTATAGCTATTAACATCTGCACAATAAAAACCAAGTAATATATTTTTAAAACCTAACTTTTGAGCAAATTCTTGTTGAGGTTTACCCGGCACCCATGCATGCGTAAACCTATTGGTTAAATAAAACGGAGAAATAAATGAAGCTATCTTTTGCTTAAAACTTCCATTCCAATGGTTATCTAATGTTAAAACAGTAGGAATCTGTTTTTTAAAAGATTTTACTGTTTTTAAATAGTTTTTATCCATCCATCCAGAGCATACTATAATATCAGGAGAAAATGATGTGATTTTTTCAAGTAATTCCTTTTGTGTAAAATCATCTTTAACAAGCACAGTCAAACCATCAGAAAAGTTAAATTTAAAAGGGGCTTCCTTATTAATTTTCCACCTAAATATTAACACGTCTGCTTGATTTGATAACTCAGTTGCACAAGCTAAAAAATATCCTGCAAGTTCAGAATATAAAAAAACTATTTTGGGTCGCGTTGCCATCAAACAAAAATATCTTACTTTTGACAAATGTAAACAATCCGTTAATGAAAACGATAAAACACACTTTTTTTTGTAAAGATTTATCTAATTTATATTTGTCTGAGGAGGAGTCTCATCATGCGTATAGGGTGTTAAGATTAAAACAAGGACAACAAATTACAATAATTAATGGCAAAGGTACTTTAGCCATTGCAGAAATAATTGGTTTAACCAAAAAGCAATTGCAATTTAAGGTTGTAAAATCAAATTTTAAAAAAGAGGTTGAACCTAAAATCCATATAGCTATTGCCCCTACTAAAAGTATTGACAGATTTGAGTTTTTTTTAGAGAAAGCAACTGAGTTAGGTGTTTCAGAAATAACCCCTTTGATATGCAAAAACTCTGAAAGAAAAATAATTAAACAAGAACGATTAGAAAAAATAATTTTGTCGGCGGTTAAACAGTCTGGAAATTTATACCTCCCTAAAGTCAATCAATTAATTAAATTTAAAGAGTTTATACAGAGAAAAAATAAAAATGATGAGTGCTATATTGCACATTGCGAAAATGATTCAAATAAAATACAATTAAAAAATAATTTGATTAATCAGAAAAATATTTGTATTTTAATAGGTCCAGAAGGTGATTTTACAAAAGAAGAGATTATCTTAGCAAAACAAAATAAATTTAAACCCGTGGCGTTAGGCCATACAAGATTAAGAACAGAAACAGCAGGAATAATTGCATGCCATACCGTAAAACTAATATTGTCAACTTAATAATAATTGCTTTTGTAGGCTTAATGTTAAGTCTTCAAGTGCCAACGCAAAACACATATCAAATTGCTTTGTTAAAATACAATGGAGGAGGTGATTGGTACGCTAATCCAACAGCGTTACCCAACTTAGTTAAATTCTGTAACGAAAATCTAAGAACATCTATTGATGAAAATATAGAAACTGTTGAAGTAGGGGCTAAGGATATTTTTAATTATCCTTTTATCCACATGACAGGGCACGGAAATGTTGTGTTTTCTTCAGAAGAAGCTCAAAATTTGAGAAACTATTTGCTAGGCGGTGGGTTTTTACATATAGATGATAATTATGGCATGGACAAATTTATTAGAACAGAAATTCAAAAAGTTTTTCCAAACAACCAATTTGTAGAGTTGCCGTCAAATCACGCTATTTTTAACCAAAAGTACAAATTTAATGGATTACCTAAAATACACGAACATGATGGTAAAAGAGCGCAAGCTTTTGGAATAATACATCAAGGACGTTTAGTATGCTTATACACTTACGAAACTGACCTTGGTGATGGATGGGAGGATGAAGCTGTTCATAACGACCCGTCAGATAAAAGATTAGAGGCCTTAAAAATGGGAGCAAATATTATTCAGTATGCGTTTACAGTGGCTCATTAGCATTACATTATGTATGATGTCCAATTTTTCTTTTGGACAAATAGAGGATACAATGGCATATAAGATTAAAAAATCTTATAAAAATGAGTATTCCCCATATTTTAAGTTCAACACATTTAAGAGAGGTGAGTTAAAGTACCGCTTGTCAGAAAGATTAGATTCTCTATCCTCTAAAAGCAAAAGGATGTGGAATCGAAAAGACAGTTTTAATTTTGCACAAGCAAATCTATTAATGGGAAATTACGATTTGTCAGAACATTATTTCAATAGTTTAGATTTTAATCCTAATAAACATCAAATAGAAAATTATCACCATTTAATATCGCATTATGTCTATGGAGAATATCAATATGGTTTACAAAAAATTAATAAAATATATCCTAAAATGACTAAATATTCCAAGGTGTATTTTATTAAAAAAATGTTTGAAGCAAGATTAAAATTCAAAACAGATAAAAATTGGTATAAAAAAGACAGTGTTGTATTTCATTTTGATATTGATTCCTCTATTAAAGAAGTAAAAAAGAAAAGTGATAAATTCCAAAATAAAGTCATATTACCACTTAAAAATGCAACCTATGTTTTAGAGTTATTTGTATTATACATATATGAAAATGACCCCGTTATTGCAATAGCATTTAATAATTTGGGAGAAGTACTAGAAGAATATGTGTCCTTGAGCCAAGCATATATTGCATATAGCATAGGAAGACAGTATAATAAAAAAGACAAAAGAATACTTGAAAATATCAAACAAGTAAAAGCAAAACTTACCAAAAAACATTATAAAATACCAAACTTTAGAAAGTATTTTCCTAAGATAGAAAAAGGCAGGTTTGATTACGAAATTTTAAAAGAAAAATTATTTCAAGAGCAAATAGATACGGTATCAAAGTCAAAACCTAAATTATTAAACAAAAAAGAAGAATTAATCAAACTTCCGTTTAATAAAGACTTAATTGTTCCAATTGGCATAGCAATAATTTTTCTTCTGTTACTTCTTTTTTTAAAAACTAAAAAGCAATAAGTCTATGTTTGTAAAATCAAATCAATTAAAAGATTTATTGCCGTACTATATAAGTAAGTTAAAAGATGTTTACCCTCAAAAAGAAATAGAAAATATTTTTTACTTAATTTGTGATTATAAACACCAATTAAATAAAATAGAAGTAAAAATAAGCAATAGTAAACTGTCAGAGTCGCAATTACTTATGCACAGACAGATTATTAAACGCCTACTGAATAATGAACCTATTCAATACATAATTGGAGAAGTTGAATTTTACGGATTAACGTATAAAGTAAATACAAACGTGTTAATTCCAAGACCAGAAACAGAAGAATTGGTAGATTGGATTTTAAATGTTTTGCCTAACAAAAAATTTCTAACAGTTTTAGATATTGGAACGGGTAGTGGTTCTATTTCAATAAGTTTAAAAAAAAATACAAATAATACTTCAGTTGTAGCTATTGATATTTCTAAAGAGGCGTTAGATGTTGCTAAGTATAATGCATCTATTAATAACGTAGAGGTTAATTTTGTTTTAGCTGACATTTTAAATAATAATTTAGAAAATTTAGGACAATTTGATGTTATAGTGTCAAATCCACCTTACGTGCTAGAATCAGATAAAAATCAAATGTCTCAAAATGTTTTACAATATGAACCTCAAATTGCATTATTTGTAAAAGATGCACATCCATTATTATTTTATAGACGTATAGTTGAATTATCAAAACAATCATTAAAACCAAAAGGAAAACTTTTTTTTGAAATTCACGAAAATTTTGGAAAACAAATTAAAAAACTATTAGAAGATAACGGTTTTAAAAAGGTTGAAGTAAAAAAAGATTTACAAGGCAAAGACAGAATGATTAAAGGAGAATTATTACCCTAATTTAATAATTGTATTTTTCTTAATTTCACTAACCACAAAAGAAGTGTGTACATTTCC
>DQTE01000032.1 GCA_015662905.1 Crocinitomix sp.
TAACATCTAAATACGTACACGCAACTTCTCGTGGTCATGAGGCCATACAAATAGCATTAGGTTTGCAACTAAAACCTCAAGACTGGGTGTCACCTGACTATCGTGACGACTCTATTTTGTTAAGTATTGGAATGCAACCCTATGATATAATGTTGCAACTATTTGTTCCTGACTTCGCACACCAGTCTAACATCAGGTAGGTTCACCATGACTATAAAAAATTAACTACCTGATATTCAAAATCAAAGCAGTTTTTTTAGTTTATTTTAAATGCGTAGTGCCTTGATAAAAAATCAATGCTCTTTATATCAACGCATTAACTTAAAAAATATGCGAAGTCAGGAGAAAAGGGCGTTTTATTACCGTAATTTTAATTGGTAAATGGTATTACGACTATAGTATAAATCTCAAACCACAAAGGGTAATTTTTAATCCAGGTACAAAAAAGGAAGATTTTTACCAATTGCTTAAAAAAAACTCAATTAAAGTTGAGGTTGCTTGTACACTCGTACTTTTAAGAAGCAATATGTTTTAATATTTTGTTACTTTTGTTTCAAATTGATTGATATGATTCCTTTTTCCCCGCCAAGAATAGACCAAAAGATTGTAGATGAAGTTTCAAAAGCATTACTTTCAGGATGGATAACCACAGGTCCGAGAACTAAAAAGTTTGAACAAAATTTAACCGATTATATCGGATGTAAAAAAACAATTTGTTTAAATTCAGCAACCGCTGGATTAGAATTAGTTTTAAGGTGGTTTGGTGTAAAAAAAGGAGATGAGGTTATAATTCCAGCCTACACCTATTGTGCTACTGCAAATGTTATTATGCACTGCGGAGCAAAACCTATTATGGTGGATATCAACGAAAAAGATTTTAATATTTCAATTGATGCAATAAAAAAAGCCATTACCTCAAAAACAAAAGTAATCATTCCAGTGGACATTTCTGGTTTTCCTTGTGACTATGACCAATTATACGATTTGGTCAATCAAAATAGTGTTAAATCAAAATTTAATCCACAAACAGAACCACAAAAAAAGTTAGAAAGAATACTTATAATGGCAGATGCCGCCCATAGTATAGGTGCAACAATGAATGGCGTAAAATCAGGGGCATTAACAGATGTGTCCGTTTTTTCTTTTCACGCCGTTAAAAACTTAACAACAGCCGAGGGAGGAGCAGTTTGTTTAAACCTACCTCAATCCTTTAATTGTGATAAAATATACACCGACTTAAACCGAATGTCTCTACACGGTCAGTCTAAAGATGCTTTAGCAAAAACCAAAGGTAATTGGCGTTATGACGTGTTAGAGGCAGGGTACAAATGTAATATGACCGATATTCAAGCGGCTATTGGATTGGTTGAATTAGAACGGTATGAATCAAATTTAAAACGCAGAAAAGAAATTTTTAACCAATACGTAAACGGACTAAAAGATAAACAATGGGCTATTATCCCCCCTTATTT
This sequence comes from Crocinitomix sp., assembly GCA_015662905.1. Lineage (GTDB taxonomy): Bacteria > Bacteroidota > Bacteroidia > Flavobacteriales_D > Crocinitomicaceae > Putridiphycobacter. The sequence goes on from DQTE01000032.1 coordinate 1,473, forward strand.
AACAAACCATAAAGAAACATCCTACCATTTATTTTTGTTGAGAATCAAAAACATAAATGAAAGCAAAAGAGATATAATTATTCAAAAGATTTTTGAACAAAATGTATCGGTAAACGTTCATTTTCAACCTCTACCTCTTTTAACAGTTTATAAAAAAGAAGGCTATCAAATTAAAGACTATCCAATATCGTGGTCTAAGTACGAAAATGAAATAACATTACCCGTTTATTTTGATTTATCTAACAATGATGTGAAAACAATTATAAATGCAGTAATTAACGCTGTAGAATCAACAATTTAGTTACTTTTAGAATGAAAATAATTACAGTCATAGGTGCAAGACCCCAATTTGTTAAAGCTGCAGCTTTAAGTAGAGAATTTGCAAAACATTCTAACATTAGAGAGATATTGGTACATACAGGTCAACATTTTGATGCGAATATGAGTGATGTGTTTTTTGATGAAATGCAAATCCCTAAACCAAAATATAACCTAAACATAAACAGCGTTAGCCACGGAGCAATGACAGGTAGAATGTTAGAAGAAATTGAAAAGGTTTTACTTGCAGAAAAACCAGACTTATTGTTAGTTTACGGTGATACAAATTCCACAATAGCAGGAGCATTAGCCGCTAAAAAACTACACATAAAAGTAGCACACGTAGAGGCAGGTTTACGCAGTTTTAATATGGAAATGCCTGAAGAAATTAATAGAATTTTAACTGATAGAATATCAGATTATCTACTTTGTCCTACTCAAACAGCCATAGAAAATCTAATCAACGAAGGGTATAAAAATACAACTGCTGTTATTAAAAATACAGGAGATGTAATGCAAGATGCAGCCTGCTTTTACGCCAAACAATCGCAAGATAAATCTACCATTATTAAGCAAATTAACTTAAACAAATATATTTTAACCACCTTGCACAGAGCAGATAATACAGACAACAAACAAAAACTCACCAATATTGTTGAAGCACTAAACGAAATTCACCAACAGATATGCCCTATTGTTTTGCCGTTACATCCACGAACAAAGAAAAAACTTCAAGCGTTTAATTTAAAACTAAACGTTACATTACTTGACCCAGTAGGTTATTTTGATATGATTGAATTACTAAAAAACTCATCTCTTGTAATGACCGATAGCGGAGGACTACAAAAGGAGGCCTTCTTCTTTAAAAAAAATTGTGTTACTATGCGCCAACAAACCGAATGGGTAGAGTTGATTAATGCCAATGTAAACGTTTTAACAGGAGCAAACAAACAAAAAATTATTACAGAGGTAGAACAAATGCTTATTAGGCCATCAGATTTCACAATCAATTTATATGGCAACGGAAAAGCTTCCAAAAATATTATAAACGTGTTGTTAAATACATAATATAGCGTAAAACATAACACTTTTGGATTTTAAGTTAAGCTAATTGTACTGAACCATTACAATTAATTATATTTGCACCTTTAAAATTAAAAAACTATGTACAGAACGCATACTTGTGGAGAATTAAGAGAGGAACATATTGGTCAAAAAGTAATCTTGGCAGCTTGGGTACAAACCATTAGAGATAAAGGAAATATAACTTGGATAGATTTACGCGATAGATATGGAATTACTCAGGTTGTTGCCGAAAGTGGAGTAGTAAGTGATGAAGTTATAGCTAAAATTAAAACTTTAGGTAGAGAGTATGTCGTTCAAGTAGAAGGTGAAGTTATTGAAAGATATGCAAAAAACCCCGATTTACCTACGGGAAACATTGA
>DQTE01000251.1 GCA_015662905.1 Crocinitomix sp.
AACCGTACTCTTTTTAGGTGTCCCTGTAATAGAACCAGCAGGTAAAAGTCTCTGAAGTAAGTTACCGAGTGATTCATGCCAATTTTCTTGAAGCTTACTTCTCTCTTTTTATTTCTAAACTCTATTGAAAATTTAGCAACTTTTTTAACATCTTCAATCTCTTTTCTTAACTTAATGGCATTGATTGCTCCTATTATTTATTTATATTTATTTATATTTATTTGTATTTATTTGTATTTATATTTAAAATATATTTTTATATATTTAATAAAGTAAATTTTAATATAAGATTTTATATGTTAATCTAATTTATTATATTTAAAAGGGAAAATAAATGAAAGTAAATAAAATTGTTATGTATGTGATTATGTGCTTAATTATGGCAATAAATGTAGAGGCAAAATTAATTGCAAATGCTGGAGTGGATAAGAACATAACTCTCTCTGCGAGTGTAAGAGCCATTTTTTTAGATGCTTCAGATACGAAGAGTACGCAAGATATTGTAGCCTACAAGTGGTATGAAGATGGAAAGTTTATTGGTAGTGGTATGTCTCGTTGGTATTTATTGAAAGAAAATGGTATTCATACGTTTACATTAAAGGTGACTGATATAATGGGAAATATAAGTATTGATACAGTAGATATTCACGTTTTTAATGGTACTAAGAAAGATTCAATAGCCCCTATAGTTAATGCAGGAGTGGATAAGGTAATTGATTTAGACAATGATACCAATTCAGTGTTGTTAGAGGGTAGTGTAATCGATACTGATAATAATATTGTTAGATATAGATGGTATAAGGGGAATCAAGTTATTGGCATAAATCAAGTAGTTCCTTATTCTCTTTCTGATAATGGTGTACACAATTTTACATTCGAAGTGACAGATGCAGATAATAATGTGGTTAAAGATTCTCTAAAAGTAACGATTAAAAATGGTAATAGCGTTAAATTAATTGCAAAAGCTGGATTGAATCAAACTTTCAATGTCACTCCTAGTAATAAAGCCATTTTATTAAATGCGACTAGAAGTGAGTCTGATTATTTAATAAAAAGTTATAAATGGTATAAAAATGAAATTTATATTGGAAGTGGTGCATCAAGATGGGTACAGCTTTTAGAAAATGGTATCTATACATTTAGATTAGTAGTTACAGATTCTTTGTCTAATGTAGACACAGATACAATGACGGTAACAGTAATAAATGGTATTGAACCTAAAAAAGAAAAAACTTCTTATAATCAAGAGTATCATCATAAGATGATTAATGAGCAAAAAAGTTTACAAGAGACACCATGGGGATTTCAAGAAATTTCTTTGCTAGATACAATTGAACATAATATTAATACCATTCAAGAGTATATTAATATTGTAAAAACTTATAGAGTTGTTAATCTTATTGATAATGAATTAAAATGGAAGGATAATAAGGTACATATTATTAATTTTTCAGAGGGGAACTATACTATTCCTAATGGAAATAGTTATTATAGCCTTTTAGTACCATCGAAGACTATAATTCAAGGGGCAGGAATAGGTAGAACTATTTTTAGTGCGAAACATGAATTAGATGAAAATCATTTGACTCACTTTAGAGCATTGTTTAATTTAGAATTTGCATCACATGATGTTGTGGTAAGAGATATTAGCTTTTACAATGAAACCAAAGACAATAAATGGGTTTTATTTCATGCGAATGGCTCAACTAATAGAGAAAACTATCTTTTTGAAAATATAGAGTTTGATGATGTTTTTGGTGCAATTGGTAAAAGTAATTATACAACTAACTTTATTACTTTTAGGGGTTTGAAAAAAAGGATAGGGAATACAAGCCAACGAATAAAAAACAACTTTACTCTACCTGTACCTAGAAATTATGATTTTTATTGGAATAATAATCATAATGTATCTTTAGCTGGTCAAATTGGTGTGAGAGAAGGAAATAGTGTTGTTTTTCATGACTGTGAATTAGGTGATGTTGTTTCAGCGACAATAGATATTTATAGTAACTATGTTGAAATAGTGGGTGTTAAATTTATTGATCCATTACATGATCATTCAATTAAAAATCCTAAAGGTAATCATTTATATATACATGACTCAAAATTTGAATTAACTTATGATGCAAAATTAATAGAAGGAGCTGGATATTGGAATCCAACCTTTTTTACACATGAAATCACTAATGATGAATCAATATCTTTAAGAAAAAATTATCATTTTAAAAATTTAGAGTTTAAACGTAAATACAAAGTAATATCAGCAATTAGTAATGATATTGAGACAGAATATAGAGAGTCTGAACCTTTTACAATTTATGATGAATCTGATATTAGAAATGATAATGTTTCGGGTGATATGATTTGGGAAAATATTTCTTTTGAAGGTTATAGTTCTGAACATGAAGTAGTTGGGTATCCAAATGTGCAAATAGCAGAAGGTTATAAGGCGTTAAATTATACAAGCTCTCTTGGAGTACAAGCACAAATGAAATCTGGAAATAATAATGGACATGGTACATATCTAGTAAATATTGAAAAGAAAGAAGGATCTTCTAGGCTAGATAATAGAGGGGTTTATTCCTGGGGAAATAAGAAAAATGGAACCATAGACTTTCCAAGAGATAATAGACTTTATGATGGAAATAAATCTATTTCAATGCAAAAACCTTATATAAAAATGTACCTTTCAACAGAAAAAAATACATATAATCAACGATTAGAATAACAATAAATTAGAAAATAACAATAAGTACTTTTTAAAATTATATTTTATTTTAAATTATGAAATAAATTAAAAATAATAATAATATTGAATATAATATAAGTTTATATGTGATATTCTAACATTCAGCAATTGGTTAATGATTATAGCTATTTTTATTAAAAATAGAATAAAATCATTTAAATTATAAAAAAACATTAAAAAAGGAATGTTATGAAAAAAATTCAAAAAATTGTAATAAGAATATTACTTCTTACATCAGTATCTTTATTGCTATCTGCTAATGCAGAGGCAGTTGACAACAGTGGTTCAACAGATTCGAACACTATAACTGCGAATGCAGGAACAGATAGAACACATACCGTAACTGTAACTAATAAAGCAGTACATTTAGTATCTATACCCACAGCAAGTATAGGTATTGTAAGTTATAAATGGTACAAAGATGGTACTTATATTGGACCAAATGAAAGTCGTTGGCATGTCTTACTTGAAGAAGGGGTACATGAGTTTGAACTTATAGTATCTGACAGTGATGGTAATACAGGGAGTGATACAGTAGAGATAACAGTTGTTAATACTATTGTTCCTCGTGATCCGTTTGTAGGTACAGCACCAACAGCTAGTAATATTTTTATGACAGGAATCCCTACAGTAGGTGAGACTTTAACTTTAAATTATACATTTGAAGATGAAGATGGGGACAGTGAAGGTGCAAGTATTATTGTATGGAGTACTCCAACAGTTGAGTTACAAAGAGGTACTAGTAAAACTTATACTATTCCAGCTGAACTTGAAGGTGAATTAATTGGTGCATATTTACATGTAATAGATGAAAATGGTGTCGAAATGGAGCGTACTTATGATTATGCTGCAACTAATAATACTTTTACAATTTTACCAAGTGATACGGTTTTAGCACCATTAACTGCAAATGCAGGAGTAGATAAAACACTTTATGTAACATCAACTAATAGGGCTGTTAATTTAATGGGAACAGGAACAAGTCCAGATGATAGTATTGTGAGTTATAAATGGTATTTTAATGGAACTCTTATTTCATCTAATGCATCAACTTGGTATACATTCACTGAAAATGGTACATTTACATTTACATTAGAAGTAACAGATGCCAGTGCTAATACAGCTACAGACACAATGAGTGTTACTGTAACCAATACTGAAAATCATACACCTACCGTAAGTAATGTATTTATGACAGGAACAGCAAAATCTGGTGAAACTTTAACTGTAAATTATACATTTGAAGATGAAGATGGAGACAGTGAAGGTTCAAGTACTACTGTTTGGAGTTCAAATGGTGTAGAGTTACAAAATAGTACAAGTACAACATATCTGATTCCAGCTAATCTTGTAGGTGAGGAAATTAGTGTACAAGTCATTGCAATGGATGAGCATGGTTTAACTATGGCACTTAATGCGAATAATAATGGCTTAATTATATTACCTAGTGATGTAACTGTTGTGGATACATTAACTGCAAATGCAGGAGATGATAAAATACTTAATATAACAGCAAGTAATAATGCTATTCACTTAATGGGAACAGCAACTGATTCAAATAACAATGTAGTTAGTTATAAGTGGTATAAAGGTGAATTATTAATTAGTAATGGTGCTTCTCTATGGTATGTGCTGACTGAGAATGGTGTACACGAATTTAGGTTAGTTGTTGAAGATGCTGATGGAAATACAGCTACGGATACAATGATTGTAACTGTAAATAATGGTGTAATTCCCGAACTAACTGTCGATGCTGGAAGTGATCAATCACTTGTTTTATCAGGAAGTAATACAGCTGTTTATTTATCTGGAACAGCAACTGATACTAATAATAATATTGTTTCTTATAAATGGTATATTGGTTCAACTTTTATTGGAGATGGTGCCTCACGTTGGTATACCATGAATACTGTAGGTACATACACATTAACATTAGTTGTAGAAGATGCTGATGGAAATGTAGCTAGAGATACAATGACTGTTACAGTAGAATAAAAATTCAAAGAGGAAGATAGATTTTATCTATCAACTCTTCATATTCACTTTTGGCATCACTATCTATGGTGATGCCTCCTCCACTTTTGTAAAACAACTTA
>DQTE01000054.1 GCA_015662905.1 Crocinitomix sp.
TCATACCATGACCAAGTCACTCCTCCTGTAACGGTTAAAGTTGTTGTGGTTCCTTGTGATAATGTTACTGTTAAATCGTTGGTAATTGATGTGTTAAAATTATTTACATTATTAACTGTTACAGTCCCTGTTAATAAACAATTACTATTATCAGTTAACAAATAATTATAATCTCCTGCTATTAATCCTGAATAGTTGCCAGTTGTTTCCACTGAAGCACCATTATTTATTGAATAATTATATGCTCCACCATCTCCACCCGTAATGGTTATATTTATTGTACCATCAGTAGCCGAACAATTTTCATCTCCTACAGAAAAATTAGCTACCATCTGTGGATTAACAGTCAAAGTAAAAGGTCCATCAACATCTGTTTGACATGATCCATCTGCCTCCAAACTTATTGTCCAAGTACCTTGTGTAAAAGCATTTGTTGTTAGATTAGCCTCATCATAAAAATAATTATTTGTTCCGTCAGAAATATCCCAGTAATAGGAGCTAGTATTGGTAGAAGCATATCCATTCATAGTTACATCTTGCCCCTCACATGTTACAGGGAATGGCCAAGAAGCTATAGCGATTGGTGCTGGTCCTGTTGATGTTAAAACATCTAAAATTAGTGAACAATCAGGATTAGATTGAAAAAAGTCTGAGCTAGCTAACCACCCATAACTAACCATTAAATTTGGTTCATATCCTTCCATCCATGTACTACTTGGCCCTGATGGTCTGTCATTAAAGTTTGTCGTTGCAAACAACACGGTATCTTCCAATGTAGTAGTACTATATTCGAACGTAGCTCCTACCCAAAATTCACCATTAACAGGTACAGGCGTAGTAAAGTCTATTTCGTTCCAATATCCCGCATTAAGGTTAGAAATTGGTACCGTTTGAGTTCCTAAAATATTACCTGGACCATTTGCTGTTGTATTTGCACCCCAAACAGTAAAGATAACATTATTTGTTCCTCCCATGTCATCAGCTCTAAAAATTGGCAATCTTATTCTTCTTACTTCTGTTGGGTTATTAACAAAAAAACTATCTGCCACTGATGTTAATTGGTACGGATTACCATTCCCGGTAATGTCTTGAGCGTATAAAGTACCAGGGTAATAACCATCTACTGTAGAACCTAACGTATAAGTTGTCATATTAGCTTCTTCTGCTACCGTATAATTCCTTAATGTATCGCAATTCAAATTACCTCCACCAGAAGCTACAACTGTAATATAGTTAGTTTTTATTTCATCATCACTTCCATAGGCATTAGATGCCGTTAAAGTAACTGTGTATGTTCCGGCATTATTAAATTGAATAACTGTATTTTGAGATGTATTTGACGTACCATTAATAAAATTAACGCCTGTTGATGGTGTGACTGTCCATGTCCATGAGTTTGGATAATTTGTAGATTGATCTGTAAAATTGATTGAACCTGTTTCTATGACAGATTGAATATCAGAAACAAATTGTGCTACTGGTGGCTGTGGATTAATTGGTGTACATCCATTTGAGGATAATAAACTATTTCTTGAGCCGTTTAAAATTGTTGTCATTAAGTTCGCTTGTTCTTGTGTGAAAATTATAGTACAATTTGAATAATCCATAAAATTTTCATATTGTGTTTCTGTACCAGAACAAGTTTGTTGTGAGCCTGAACAAGAACCTGGGTAATCAAAAGATGGTCCTGCTGTATTAGGTGTATCATTTAACCCATCATCATCAGAACAACCTGTAGCAGTATTAGAATTTCCCCAAGTATGAGACAATCCTAAAAAATGTCCTAACTCGTGAGTTAAAACTCTAGCACTAGGTGGCATTCCTAAATTATAATCTATTACTATTCCATCAATTGATGCTGGAGGTAGGGTTGTAGCAGTAGGTTTGTAAGCATAACCTGCAACGCCAAAATTTGCGCCATTAGTAATATCACAAATCCATACATTAACATAACTATTTCTGTCCCAACCTGGTGTTCCTGTATCTCCATTTGTATTACCTTTCATTTTGTTGGCTTCAGTATCAGGGTCATAATAATCTTCAGTAGTTGCCACTCTATGAATGCCTAATTCAGTTAATGGATTTCCCCAAGGGTCTCTTTGTGCTAAACAAAATTCAATATCAGCATTTGCTGGTACCCATCCAAAATTAGAGCGTAAATTTCCAATGTCTGAATTAGAAGCTGAAAAATCGGCATTTACAGCATCTAACAATGCATTTATTGCTGTTTGAGACACATTTTCTGCTGGATTATTAGGGTTATGAATTACATGAAAAATAATTGGAATAGTATAAGTCGCTCTGTTATCAGTGGACATGTTTCTAACCATAAAATTCTGCCTATTCACCTCTTCTTTGTATTGCTCTTCTATATGATACTGTAACAGCCATTCCTTTGTTAAAATATCTGTTATACAATGTTCGCCATCATGCTGGTGATTCAGATTTGGTGACCTCCCTTTGATTTGTGCTTTTTTGGTTGTTAATGTGCAACTACTACTTGCATGTTTAATGTTTTGTGCACTTACCTCAGACGTAGACAAAACTACAAGCAAAATTACATAAAAATATAGTTTTATTTTTTTCATCATTTATAGGTTTATAAAAAAATTCGTCATCAAATTTACAAAAAATGATGCTAAAATCCAAATATAATTTAATTTATATTGTAATTTATTATTTACGGGAACAAATTTTCATAATAATCTATAGCCTTAAACCTGCATTATGCAATAGAATAATCAAAAGGCTGACTAGTACTCTTGATTTGTGAGAAAAATCCACCTAACCAAGGTCTTCTTTTGGTATTTAATGAGATTTTCAACACCTTTTTATTGGCATGATTTTCCCTCCAGGCTCCTAATGAAAAGCAATAGGTTTTTAAGGTTTTTAAAGTTGATTTATTGTGTTGATTTAAGGTAAAATATCTAAATAATCATCCCTCCAAAAGGAGTCACTTGCTTGTCTGAATATTCTATTGGAAGATTAACCATATGGGTGAAAATATTATTTTATACAGA
>DQTE01000071.1 GCA_015662905.1 Crocinitomix sp.
CTAATTTTTTGATACGTTCATAAATAGGTGTATTACTCAAGTTTAATTGTAATGCCAATTGTTTAATACTTTGTGAAGAGTCAGTTTGCAAAAGTTCAATTAATCTATGGTCTATTTTATCAAGCTTGTAAGAAGAAATTTTTCCCATTTTATATATCTTTATTGTTGTGATTTAGTTTATTATACTTTACAAAGGTATTTTAATAGTTAAATGTACTAAATATAAGTATATATATAGATTTAAACCCTGAAAACAGTTACTTTTACGGATAAAATAATATAAATTCAAAATTATGGATGATAAAACAATGAATCCCGAAAGTTTAATGATGTCTTTTGGTTATAAACCAGAATTGTCTGAAGGAGCTGTAAAATGCCCTGTTTTTAATACTTCAACTTTTGTTTTTAAGAATGCAGAAGAAGGAAAAGCATTTTTTGAAATCGCTTACGGTATTAGAGAAAAAAATGAAGGAGAAGAAGTAGGATTAATCTACTCAAGACTTAATAATCCAAATTTAGAAATTGTTGAAAATAGATTGACTTTATGGGATAAAGCAGATGAGTGTGCTGTTTTTGAATCTGGAATGGCGGCCATCTCAACCGTATTATTAGAATTTCTATCCCCAGGAGATTTAATAATGTATTCAAATCCTATTTATGGAGGTACAGACCATTTTATTAAACATGTACTTACAAAATTTGGAGTCCATGTTATAGATTTTGATGCTCACGATACCAAAGAAGATATTTTAAGTAAAATAAATAAAAGTGGATGGGCAGAAAAATTAGCAATGATTTACGTGGAAACACCTGCAAATCCAACCAATGCTCTAATTGATATTCAAATGTGTAGTCAAATTTGTCAATCATTTTCTAATAAAGACAAAAAAGTACTATTAACTGTAGATAATACATATATGGGGCCTTTATGGCAACATCCAATTCAATTAGGGGCAGATTTAGTCGTATATTCTGCTACCAAGTATATAGGAGGACATTCAGATCTTGTTGCAGGAGCAGTGTTGGGAAATTCCGACTTGATGGCAAGAGTTAAAGGAATGAGAACTTTTTTAGGTAACCAAACAAGCCCTAACACAGCATGGTTAATGATGAGAAGTTTAGAAACCCTTAAGTTGAGAATGGATAAACAGGAATCTAATGCTAAAGCCGTAGCAAAGTTTATAAAAAATCACCCCAAAGTTGAAAAAATATATTATTTAGGTGACTTAGCACAAAATCAGCAACAAAAAGCTATTTTTGATAAACAATGTAAAGGAACAGGAGCAATGGTTTCCTTTGACATAAAAGGTGGAGAAAAAGAGGCGTTTAAGTTTTTAAACAAATTAAAACTAATAAAGTTAGCCGTTAGTCTTGGAAGTACAGAGTCCTTGGTAGAACATCCTGCATCTATGACTCATGCGGGAGTTGATGTTGAGGAGAGAGTAAGTCATTCTGTAACAGATAAACTCATAAGAATATCTGTTGGGGTTGAAAACCCAGAAGACATTATTAACGATATTAAACAAGCATTTGAATAAAAAAGAAGATTTATTCAATTTAAACTTCTTAATAATAGGTTGAATAAATCGTAAATATTTTACTAAATTAGCACGCAATAAATTGGATAATATATAATAGTATGGATTTTAAACAAAGTGAAAACCAAAAGATGATTGCGGATATGATTCGCTCTTTCGCAGAAAAAGAAATTAAACCTCACATGATGGAATGGGATGAAAATCAAACATTCCCCGTTGAATTATTTAAAAAATTAGGTAATTTAGGTTTAATGGGAGTTTTGGTTCCACAAGAGTACGGCGGAAGTGGTTTTGGTTACTTTGAATATATCACTGTAGTGTCAGAAATAGCAAAAGTTTGCGGTTCCATAGGTTTGTCTGTTGCTGCGCATAACTCACTTTGTACAGGACATATATTATATCATGGGTCTGAAGAACAAAAAAAGAAATATTTACCAAAACTTGCCACAGCAGAGTGGATAGGTGCTTGGGGTCTAACCGAAACAGGAACGGGTTCAGATGCTGGAGGAATGAATACTACCGCTGTAAAAGATGGTGACTATTGGGTGCTTAACGGTTCTAAAAATTTTATTACACATGCCATTTCGGGAGATGTTGCTGTGATTATAGCAAGAACAGGTGAAAAAGGAGACTCTCACGGAATGTCTGCTTTTATAGTCGAAAAAGGAACACCTGGTTTTATGGCTGGAAAAAAAGAAAACAAATTAGGGATGAGAGCCTCAGAAACGGCTGAACTCATATTTAATAATTGTAGAATACATAATGACCAACTTATAGGTAAAGTTGGAGAAGGGTTCATTCAAGCTATGCAAATACTAGATGGTGGACGAATATCAATAGGCTCGTTAGGACTAGGAATAGCCAAAGGTGCTTTTGAAGCCGCATTACAATATTCTAAAGAACGAGAGCAATTCGGACAACCTATTTCTAAATTCCAAGCCATTGCTTTTAAATTGGCAGATATGGCAACTGAAATTGAAGCAGCAGAGTTATTGCTATTACAAGCAGCAGACTTAAAAATGAAAGGGCAAAAATTAACTAAGGAGTCTGCAATGGCAAAATATTACACATCAGAGGTGGCAGTATCTGTATCAACAGAAGCAGTTCAGATTTTTGGAGGATATGGCTATACTAAAGACTTTCCTGTAGAGAAATTTTACAGAGATTCAAAGCTCTGCACCATTGGTGAAGGAACCTCTGAGATACAAAAATTAGTGATTTCTCGAGAAATTTTAAGATAAATTTGTGAATAAGTTTTTTTATACTATCTTTGCACTCCAAATTTGATAATAAAAATAAAATTAGATATGTTAATTATACCGTTAAAAGAAGGAGAAAATATTGAGAGAGCTCTTAAAAAGTACAAAAAAAAGTTTGAAAAAACTGGAATGATGAGAGATTTAAGAGAAAGAAAACAATATACGAAACCTTCTATTGTTAATAGGCAAATGAAGTTAAAAGCGGCTTACAAGCAAAGCTTAAGACAAGCAGAAATGTAGATTGCTTTTGTAAAAAAAATATTAGGGTGTTAGTCGTTATACTAACACCCTTTTTTTGTATATTTATAAAAATTTAATTCATGGTCGATAAGTTTTTAAATTATTTAAAAAATGAAAAACGTTTCTCTACACATACAGTTGTAGCCTATAAAAAAGACATTGAACAATTTTTTGAGAAAATACCATTTACTGAAAATGAATTAAATAAAATATCATATAA
>DQTE01000008.1 GCA_015662905.1 Crocinitomix sp.
ATGTATGTTAGTTATAAGCATTTCATCAACTAAATTGTTTTTTATAGCGTAATCATAAATTTGACCACCACCAATAATAAAAATAGTTTTATCAGCATATTCTTTTTGATAAAAAACAATAGCGTCTTCAATAGAATTAAAAGTAGTACAATCAGGGTGAGAAAACTTTTTATTTCGTGTAATAACAACATTTATTCGTCCAGACAAAGGACGATATTTTAAAGGGATTGAATCCCAATTTTTACGCCCCATAATTACAATATGCCCTTTGGTGGTTTGAGTAAAAAAACGCATATCGGCCGGTAAGTGCCAAATTAAATCGTTGTCTTTACCAATTACGTTGTTACTTGCTTTTGCTACAATTAATTTAGTCATTTGGTTATATTAAAATTATACCGAAACTGTACCTTTAATATGAGGATGATGTTGATAATTTACCAATTCAAAATCTTCAAATTTAAAGTCTTCTATGTTTTTTATTTCAGGATTAAGCCTCATTGTTGGTAAAGGAAGGGGGGCTCTACTTAATTGCAATTTTACTTGTTCAATATGATTGTTATAGATGTGAACATCACCAAAAGTATGTACAAACTCACCTGATTTTAAGTTGCAAACTTGGGCTAACATTAATACCAACAAAGCGTAGGAAGCTATGTTGAAAGGAACACCTAAAAACACATCTGCAGAACGTTGATACAGTTGGCAAGATAATTTTCCGTCAGCCACATAAAATTGAAAAAATGCGTGACAAGGAGGTAAAGCGGCTTTGCCATTTGCTACATTTTCTGAAAAAGACACTGATGTATCTGGCATTACTGAAGGGTTCCAAGCTGACACCATAATTCTACGGTTATTTGGATTGTTTTTTAATTGGTCAACTACCATGGCGAGTTGGTCTATTCCCTCTCCGTTCCAATTGCGCCACTGTGCACCATAAATAGGACCTAAATCACCATTTTCATCTGCCCATGCATTCCAAATTTTTACGCCATTATCGTTCAAATATTTAATGTTTGTATCTCCTTTAATAAACCATAATAATTCGTGTATAATTGATTTTAAGTGTAACTTTTTGGTGGTTACCATTGGAAATCCTTCACTTAAATCAAATCTTAACTGGCGACCAAATACACTTATTGTTCCTGTTCCTGTACGGTCACCTTTTTGATGGCCATTGTCTAATATATCTTGGAGTAAATCTAAATATGCTCTCATTTGATTTTAAATCTTGTTTTAATAAAAACGTAAAGTTATAAGTTAGAATTTAATCAAGGTAAAATCAAGATGTAATTGTTATTAATTTTTATTAACAAATTGAACCTTCAATTTTTTCTATGAGCTTAGTGGAACACATATAACATCAATAACACCTTAAATCCGCCCTATTTATCTTTTTCTAAAGTAAAAGAAAATGTGGACCCTTTTCCTATAGTGCTCCTTACATTAATAGTTTGATTATGCGCCTCAATGATATGTTTGACAATAGCCAATCCTAATCCTGACCCTCCTACGTTTCTTGCGCGTGATTTATCTACTCTATAAAACCTCTCAAAAAGTCTTGGTAAATGTTTTGCTTCAATACCTAATCCATTATCGGCAACCTCAATTAATATTGTTTTTTTGTCTATATTGTGAAACCTTAAAGTAATTGTTTTGCCCTCTGGACTGTATGAAATAGCGTTATTAATTAAATTAATCAATACTTGGGCAATTTTGTCTTTATCTGCTTTTACAAAAATGGGGTGATATAGTTTATTAAATTCAAGTGTAATGTTTTTACGTTTTGCTTTAGATAATACGGTATCAAATACTTTTTGTGTTAAATCTACAATATCAAAAGATTTAATTTTTAAATTAAGATTGTCATATTCAATTTTACTAATATCATCTAAATCTTCAAGTAAGGCTGTAATTCTATCAACACCATTAAGGGCTTTTTCAAGAAAAACTCTGTTTACAGTTTCGTCTTCTAATCCTCCTTCTAAAAGTGTTAAAATAAACCCTTGAACACTAAATACAGGCGTTTTTAATTCGTGAGCCAAGTTACCTAAAAATTCTTTTCTAAATTCGTTTTGTTGTTTGAGTAATTCTATTTGATTTTTTTGTGTCATTGCCCAGTGTGCAGTATCTACCGATAGTTTTTCTAATACATCTTCAGTTATTTTTACATCCTTATTTTCTCCTAATTTCTGACTACTAATAATTCTGTAAACTAACTTAATTTTTTTGTTTATAAACTTTTCTATTAAAAAGCTAAATGTAAAAAAAGCAATAACACCAACAATTAATGGGATTAAAACAAAGTACAAGGTTGTAATTTCTACGGCACTTGTATATTTTAAAATGAGTAAAAGAAATAAAATAAGTAAACTTAAAAGTGTACTACCAATCACTATAATATTAATTGGTTTAGATAAATTCATTTATTCTTTATTTTTCCACTGAAGAGATTCTATTAAATGCTCAAAGTCAGTCAAAATATAATCTAACGAAGGTTTTAAACTATCGTAATTAGGTTTAGCATTAAAATATAAAGCTCCTCTTAAAAAATGATTAACGCTGTCTGTTACATAAAACTGATATTGAGAAGCTGTGTTTCCAACTATTTTATATTGCATTCCGTAAACCTTTTGCTCTGGTTTTTTTACAATGGCTTCCTCTATCGCGTCTGCCTTAATACTATGGTCATAAGCAAGTTTTCTTGAGTATTCAATGTTTTGCATTAAGTTTGTGTCTATATGAATATAAGTTAAAAATAAGGTAGCATTAAATGGAGGTAATACTAAATCTGCATTACAGTTTCCTTTGGAGGTGTCCATTGCTGAGTAATATGGTATATCAAAACTATAGTTACAATTTGATTGGTACATTTTATATTCCCGTTTAGGTAAAACTATTTTTTGTCCACTGAGGGGTTTAGGATAAAATTCATAATCAGAATTGCTTGAACAACCTGTTGCAATAAAAATGGTTAAAATTATTATGAAATATGTCTGTTTAACTTTCATTTGACTCTTTTTTATCTGGATTAATAACCACCTTAACTCTGTTAATTTTACGCTTATCCGCAGATTCAACAATCATTGTGTATTTATCAAAGTCTATACTTTCTTCTTTAAGTAAAATTTTTCCAGCCTGCTCAATAACAAAACCTGCTAAGGTATCTGATTCTCCTTTAGACTCTTCAAATATTTTACCATCAATATCAAGTGCTCTATAAAAATCAACTAATGGCGTTTTTCCTTCAAAAACAAATGTGTTTTCATCAAGCTTTGAATACGATAAATCGTCTTGGTCAAATTCATCTGAAATATCGCCAATTATCTCTTCTAACACATCTTCTAGTGTAACTATACCTGACGTACCTCCATATTCATCTACAACAAATGCTAAGTGCATTTTACGCTCTTGAAAACTTTTTAACAAATCATCTAATTTTTTAGTTTCAGGAATAAAATAAGGTGGTCTTATTAATTTTTGCCATTTAAAATTAACTTTTTCATCTATATAGGGTATTAAATCTTTAACAAACAATACGCCTTCTATTGTATCAAAAGAATATTTGTAAATTGGTATTCTTGAGTATCCTGATTTAACAATTCCTTTATAGAGGTCATCATATTTTGCATTAATGTCAAAAGCTATAACTTCTGTTCGGGGTTTCATAATTTGCTTTACATCTTTACTTCCAAATTTTACAATCCCTTCTAAAATTTTATGGTCTTCATTGTTTTTATCCGTTTCTTTGGTTAAATAAATAGCGTGTTCTAGGTCGTCAGAAGATATGTCTATTGTTTTATTATTACCCACATTTTTTAAAAATGATGTACCATAAACTAATGCTTTTTTTAACAAATTAATAGGAAATGTTGAGCCAACTAATTTGAGTGGCTTTGCCATAATTTGACTTAATTTTAAACCATTTTTTGTGGCATATACCTTAGGTATTACCTCTCCAAAAAGCAAAATTATAAATGTAATAACAAAAACATCAATAAATAATTTATAAGGATTATCATCAAATAACAAGTCACTTAAATAAGTAGAAAGAATTACAATTGAAATATTAATAAAATTGTTAGCAATTAAAATAGTTGCCAACAAGTGTTTAGGTTGATCAATTAAGTCAAGTGTTATTTTAGCTGATTTAGACTGATTTTTTTCAAGTTCTTCTAAATCAACGGGGCCTAGTGAGAAATAAGCAACTTCTGAACCAGACACCATAGCAGATGTAAAAATAAGCATTAATAATATGGTTGTTGCGATAGCTATTTCAATCATTTTACTTGAAAATATAGATTATATATATAAAAGAAAAGTTCAAAAAATTCATTTAATTAAAATGGTAGGTCATCATCCTCATTTTTTATTTCATCAACAGGCTTAATAGGTTGGTTTTCTGTAGATGGTGGATATGGTTTTTCTTGGTTTTCAGCTCTGCTTAACATAGTCATATTGTCAGCAACAACTTCTGTCGTATATCTAGTTTGATTCGTTTGATTGTCTTGCCATTGACGAGTTTTAAGTTTACCTTCAATGTAAACTTTCATTCCTTTTTTTAGGTATTTTTCAGTAATTGTTGCTAAACCTCTCCAAACAACAATGTTATGCCAGTCTGTAATTTCTCTTTTTTCACCAGTTGTTTTGTCAGTGTATGTTTCTGATGTTGCTATGGGAAATCTTGCTACTGCTGTACCGTTATCTAGGTACCTTATTTCAGGGTCTTTACCTAAGTTTCCTATTAAAATTACTTTGTTTACGCTTCCCGCCATATACTTAATTCTATTTGATTAAAACAAAGATACAATTAATCCTTAATAAAATGGTTAGATTGTTTAAAATACTTAATCATAAGTTGAGGTAGAGGATAGTCACTCAATCTTGATGTTTTTACTTTAATTTCATTGTTTTTAGGGGTATAATTGTCTGAAGTAAATATCCAAAATTTTGCAGTAATATGCTGATGAGTTAAAATGTGCTTAATTTCACAGTCTAACAAAATATGACTTGTATTCAGATAATGGTCTGCTGATGGGAAATCGTATAACCCTTGCCAAATATCTCCTTTATCTCTTTTTTTAATAACAATGGTATCTTTTTTATCAGTAACAACCAAGTAATTTAAGGTTCTTTTTTTGATGTTTACTTTTTTAATTTTTACTGGGAAATTTAACTGGTTTGAATTTTTAAACCCCAAACAAATATGATTTAAAGGACATTGGTGACACAAAGGTAATTTTGGCTTACATATTAACGCACCAACCTCCATAAGCGCTTGATTGTGTACCCCCGGTTTTTTGTTATCTAGTAAAGTTGAGGCTAATTGTTTAAATGCCTTTATGCCTTTTGAACTATTTATAGGTGTGTTTATATTAAACACACGGCTTAAAACCCTGTACACATTGCCGTCAACTACTGCATGAGGTTCATTAAACGCAAAAGAAGCAATTGCAGAAGCTGTGTAATCACCTACTCCTTTTAGTTTTATTATTAAGTTATAGGTGTTAGGAAAAACTCCATTAAACTCATTAACAATTTGCTTAGCAGTAAAATGTAAATTTCTAGCTCTTGAATAGTAGCCTAAGCCTTGCCAAAGATGTAATACATCTTGTTCAGTTGCATTTGCGAGGGCATAAACCGTTGGGTATTTTTTAATAAAGCTGTCATAATAATCTAACCCTTGAACAACTTGTGTTTGTTGCAAGATGATTTCTGAAATCCATATTTTGTAAGCACAATTTACATTTCTCCAAGGTAAATCTCTCTTATTTAAGCGATACCATTGTTGTATTAATGTTGTAAATTCAGGCATTTAGATGTAAAAAATATTTATCGGTCTAAATTATACTTTTCATTTGATTAAAACAATTACTTTTGCAAAAAAAACACAAAAGATTAAAAAATAACAAGTTATGACAAAAGCAGAAATCGTAAGTAGAATCTCAGACGAAACAGGCGTTGAAAAAAAAGCTGTATTAGCAACCGTTGAAGCATTCATGGAATCGGTTAAAGATTCTTTATCGAATGGAAATAATGTATATTTAAGAGGGTTTGGTTCTTTTATTGTAAAAGAAAGAGCTGAAAAGACAGGAAGAAATATTTCAAAAAATGAATCTATCATTATTCCAGCTCACAATATTCCTGCATTTAAACCTGCTAAAACATTTGTAGAAAAAGTAAAAACTAATGTTAGAGTAAAATAATTTTGCTTAAACAAATTAGTTTTTATACATTTGCAGGCGATTAAACAAAAGAGTTATCAAAACTTCCTGATCGTCAGGAAGTTTTTATTTATAAAATTATAATTAAATTACTAATTAAAAAAATTAAATTATGCCAAGCGGAAAAAAGAGAAAAAGACATAAAATGGCTACTCATAAAAGAAAGAAAAGACTTAGAAAAAACAGACATAAGAAGAAAAAATAAGTCAATTCTTTTTTAAAAATCAATTTTTTAGAACAAGTGCTTAGTGACTATTGTTGCTGAGTATTTGTTGTTTGTAGTATTCATTAAATACGCTAAAAATGAATTATGAGTTAGTCGTCGATTCCAAACCAAATGGAATTTGGATTGCCTTATTACGTGATGGAAAGCTAATAGAGCTTCATGAAGAAAAGGGTAAGTCTGATTTTATGGTTGGAGATATATATTTAGGTAAGGTACGTAAGGTTGTTCCTAGCTTAAATGCCGCCTTTGTTGATTTAGGTTACCAAAAAGATGCTTTTTTGCACTATCTAGATTTAGGACACCAATTTAAATCTTTAGATAAATTTGTTCAAGACACTATTAATAGAAAACAGAGTGTTGCTGATTTACTCTATTTTAAACCTGAAAAAGACATTGAGAAAAGGGGTAAAATTGATGAGGTAGTTTCGTCTAGCAGAAAAGTTATGGTACAAATAGCTAAAGAGCCTATTTCCTCAAAGGGACCTAGATTAAATGCCGAGATAACTTTGGCTGGAAGATATATTGTTTTAGTACCTTTTTCTAGTAAAATATCAGTATCGCAAAAAATAAAAGAAAATAAAGAAAGAAATAGATTAAGAGATATTTTAAAATCTTTGCTCCCTAAAAATTTTGGTGTAATTATAAGAACGGTAGCTAAAGATAAATCCATTAGTGATATTGATAAAGACTTAAAAGGTTTATTAGAAAAATGGAAACTTGTTCATCAAAATTTAAAAACTTCTAAACCGCCTGCAAGGTTATTAGGTGAATTAAATAGAGCCTCATCTTTATTGAGAGATATTCTAAACGATAGTTTTTCTAAAATTCACGTAAATGATAAGGTTTTATATGAAGAAATGAAAGAATATATTTCTTCAATTTCTCCTTCTCAAACTAAAATACTAAACCTTTATACAGGTAAAACTAATATTTTTGAGCATTTTAACATTCATAAACAAATCAAAATTTCATACGGTAAAAAAGTACCATTGCCAAGTGGAGGATATTTAATTATTGAACATACAGAGGCTATGCATGTGGTAGATGTAAACTCTGGAAATCGTTCAGCAAAAGGAGATACACAAGAGGATAATGCTTTAGCTGTTAACTTAGAAGCTGCAGAGGAATTAGCAAGAGTTTTACGCTTGCGCGACATGGGTGGAATTATTTGTGTTGATTTTATTGATATGCATAAACGCGAGAACAACAAATTGTTGTATGAAAAAATGCGCGAGTATTTAAAATCTGACCGAGCTAAACACTCCGTTATTCCGCCGTCTAAATTTGGAGTAATGGAAATTACGCGTCAACGTGTTAGACCCGAAACTAACATTGAAACCTCTGAAACGTGCCCAACTTGTAACGGGACAGGTAAAATTCAGGCTTCAATAATGTTTTCTGATGAAATTGAAACTACACTGGACTTTTTAATTAGGGATAAAAAAGAACCAAAAATTACGTTGTTAGTTCATCCTTACTTGGAAGCATACTTTACCAAAGGTATGTTCTCTTTACGTTTTAAGTGGTTTATGAAATATAAAAAGTGGATTAACATTAAAGCTACAACTGAAAACCATTTGGTTGAATATTATTTTTTAGATAAAAATAATAACAAAATTATTATTTAGGGTGTGTAGAAAAACACTTAATGTCAATGACGGTATAGATAGATAAAGGGTGTGTCTTTTAGACCTTACTGGTAAATCATAACCTGATTAATCTAATTTTAAAACAGCCATAAATGCGGCTTGTGGCACTTCCACTTTACCAATTTGTCGCATTTTCTTTTTCCCTTTTTTCTGCTTTTCTAATAGTTTACGCTTACGAGAAATATCACCACCATAACACTTTGCTGTTACATCTTTACGTAAAGCTTTTATAGTTTCACGCGCTACTATTTTAGCTCCAATAGCTGCTTGAATAGGTATTTCAAACTGTTGTCTTGGAATTAACTCCTTTAGTTTAACACAAATCTTTTTTCCAAGCGTGTGGGCATTGCTTCTATGAACCAGTGCCGATAAAGCATCAACTTGCTCACTGTTTAATAAAATATCTAACTTTATTAAATCAGATTTTTTATATCCTATTGGAAAGTAATCAAAAGAAGCATATCCTCTGGATACAGACTTTAACTTATCATAAAAATCAAAAACAACCTCACCTAAAGGCATTTCAAATGTAATTTCAACTCTTGTTGGCGTTAAATAGACTTGGTTTTTTAATTCCCCTCTTTTTTCAATACATAAATTCATTACTGCCCCTACATAGTCAGATTTTGTGATGATTTGCGCTTTAATGTATGGTTCTTCAACATAATCTAATTTAGAAGGGTCGGGCAATTCAGACGGGTTATTAACTATAATTAACTCATTGTTCTTTTTTAAATAGGCTTTGTAAGACACGTTAGGAACTGTTGTAATAACAGTCATGTTAAACTCTCTTTCTAAACGCTCTTGAATAATTTCCATGTGGAGCATTCCTAAAAAACCACATCTAAAACCAAAACCTAAAGCGGCTGAAGATTCGGGTTCAAAGCTAAGTGAGGCATCATTAAGTTGTAATTTTTCCATTGATGCTCTTAACTCTTCATATTCATCTGTATCAACAGGATAAATGCCGGCAAAAACCATAGGTTTTACATCTTCAAACCCTTGAATAGCTTCTGTTGAAGGATTTTCTACAGATGTTAAAGTGTCTCCTACTTTAACCTCATTGGCTTTTTTAATCCCAGAAATAATATAACCAACATCTCCTGTAGTAACCTCAGCACGTGGTTCCATATCCATGCGGAGAATACCAATTTCATCAGCATTATACTCTTTTCCGGTATTAATAAACTTAACGTGTTCTCCTTTTTTAATAGACCCATTAAACACTCTAAAATAAGCTATTATCCCTCTAAAAGAATTAAAAACAGAATCAAAAATCATAGCTTGCAAGGGCGCATTAGGGTCTCCTTTTGGTGCAGGAATTCTATTAACAATTGCCTCTAAAATTTTATCTACGCCTAACCCTGTTTTTCCACTTGCTGGAATAACGTCTTCAGGGTCACATCCAATTAAATCAACAATTTCATCAGTCACTTCCTCTGGCATGGCACCAGGTAAGTCCATTTTGTTTAAAATAGGAATAATTTCTAAATTATTCTCAAGTGCCAAATACAGGTTAGAAATGGTTTGGGCTTCTATGCCTTGTGCAGCATCAACAATTAACAAAGCTCCTTCACAAGCGGCGATAGAACGTGAAACCTCATAAGAAAAATCTACATGACCAGGCGTATCAATTAAGTTTAAAACATATTTTTCACCATGATATTCATAATCCATTTGAATAGCATGCGACTTGATAGTAATTCCTCTCTCTCTTTCAATATCCATGTCATCAAGCGCTTGCGCCTGCATATCTCTATCAGCTATAGTATTGGTGGTTTGCAATAACCTATCAGCTAATGTCGATTTTCCGTGATCTATATGCGCAATAATACAAAAGTTTCTTATATTCTTCATATTGGCAAAAATACGGTATTTTTAACTTTAAAAACAATCTCACTAAAATATATTTATCAAAAAGATGTAAATATTTTGAGTGCCTTAAAAATTTTGGCACGGTTTTTCCTTTACTCATGTTGAATTAAGATAAAAATAATTCATTCATGGATTTTGGGTTTAGGTCGCTTGTATAAAATCAAGCGACCTTTTTTATATTACCTTAAATCCGTAAGTATCTTCTACTGCAAAGACAGAATGATTAAAGGAGAATTATTACCCTAATTTAATAATTGTATTTTTCTTAATTTCACTAACCACAAAAGAAGTGTGTACATTTCC
>DQTE01000136.1 GCA_015662905.1 Crocinitomix sp.
GCATCGGGTGATCGTGGATCTATTCCTAGCTCATAGCACTTCTTCATTAAGGTTGCATCTATAGAGTTGGTAAACTTTTCTATTAGTGCTCCTATGGCGGAAGCTTGCTGATTTTCTATAGTTGCAAAGTTATTTTCATTGTCACCTAGAGGGTGCCAATTAGTTAATTCGCTAAATAAGAAGTTGGAATCTAGAACTTTCTGAAGTTCTGTTTCATTTTGAGCTTGGTAGAGTTTAAAAAATAAAGATTTCATTGTATTTCTTAATTATCTTGGTACAAGGTTAACACATTTTTTTCATAAGAAATTAAATTATCATTTGTAATAATCAAATGTAAAATAATTTTTTCAAGAATAGGAATCATAAAATCTTTTAAAAAATTCGCAATTGTTTCATTTTTGGATAATTCATAATGAGTTATATGAAACTCTGTAGCAGTATTATGTAAAATTGAATTTCTTAGTTGGTAGGTTATCTCGGCAAAATATTTATTTTTCAAACTCTCTCTTAATTTTGTTTCATCTAATTCAAAAGTTTTATCATAAACTCTCATTTTTTTCAAAAAACTTATTAGGTCTGTTAAATCATTATTATTGCTTGTCTTGAAATTATTTAATCTTCCTTCAATATCTGCATAAATGCTACTACCTGGTGAGTATTCAATATCCATTATTTCTTTAAATAAATCTTTTAGTTTACTTCCTTCTCCTGAATCGATTTTCCAATAAAAATCTTTAAAGTCTCTTATACTAAATTCATCCTGAGTTCTCAACATCGTAGCAATAGGTTTTCGATACATAAAGTTTTCAATAATTATATACAGTAAAAAATATTTGTTTAAGAGGTCATTACTATAGTTGTATTCACTAAGTATGTATAGTATTTCATTGTATTGGGAATATGTTTTTGTTCTATCGCAGGAAAATCCTTGATTTATAGTTGCACTATTTAAAGAAAAATGTCTATGAAATGACATACCCTCAGATAGCATACTGAGTTTTAAATAAGAAAGTAGTTCATTTTTATTGTCTGTATAACTTGTAATGTCATCATCACTACAATTTGGCAACAGTATCAATCTGTGAATATCATCTTCTAAAGCGTAATCAAAATTATGATAGCATCCTTTTAATAAATACAGTAAATCTTCTTCTTTATTGTCATAAAGAGTTTTACTAAATGTTTCAAGGCTTGTATGCATTTTTTCTATTATTATAAGTTTACTATCTTTTAAAAATGTATTATCTATAGGATTATTATCAATATGTATTTTTTTTAAAGCATCACGGTGTACGCCAATAAGTTTATAATTCTCATCAATATTGTAATCAGGGTTAATAGTTTGTAATCGGGATAATACAATAAGAGACTTTTCTAAAAAAAGTTTAACATGTGAACCACTATCTGTTAACTTCTTGATCGCCTTTATATACTCCTGAGATTTTTCAAGATAATTTTCTGTAGTCAGTTCTTCCCCTATATCATCACCTATTACTTTATCATTATCCTCATCTCCTAGAAGTTGTTCTATCTCTATATTGATTTTATTTAATACGTTCTCCAATAAGTCATTCGCAGTCATCGTCAGCCTTTGTACCATATTTAAAGGTTGTATTCCAATCTACATTGGTTTCATCTTTAATAAGCAATTTACACATAACATTAAATGTTGTATACTTGAATATATTTCCTATATTTACTTTGGTAATATCGATACTCGTTGTTTTCGCTTCATTAAACTCACCAATTTTAAATATTTTTATATTTGAACTAATCTTACTTATTATTTCCGTAAGACACTCCTGAAAAGAATAGCTTTCTTTATTTGCTTGATAATACTTTCCAAAAGCTGCAAATAGACCAACTAAAATTGTTTCTCTTCCTAGCCATTGTAAACCAGGGTCTCGACCATATTCTGCAAAGAATAGATTATCAAGCTCTTTTGTGAAATCTATTAAAGCTACAAGATTATCATTTTCAAAATAAAATTTTATTTTTTCAAGTTCATTGTCTAAATCATTTTGTAATGACTGAATAAACTTCGCATCAACAGTAATTGGTTTGCAGCTATCAAATGATAATAGGGCTGATATAAAATGAGATAAATGTAATTGTCCTAATTCTTTTTTATTATAAAAGAATGATGAATTAACATCTTTTGCTCTTGTAAAAGATGCTAAATAGTCGTCTGGCATAATATTCAAAAATAAAAGTTCTAATTGGTGTTTAATATCCATTGGTTTGTGCCCAGAATTTAAAACTAACATTTTATTGATTTGTTCTTTTTTTTCTAATCCTGTCCACACTTCAAACCATTGTTTAAAATTAGGAAATATCTTTTTTAAAGTATCTAAGGAAGAATTATTATCTTCTACCCATTTGATAATACTTAATAAAATTGTTGCATTAGTATCTTTTTCTTCAAGTTGATCTTTGTATGTACGCGATAATTTAAATTTTGAATATATAGAAAAATCCACTTTATTGTTTTCTACTTCTGAGATATAAAGTTTCAATGCATTATAAATTGCTTTTATTCGATAAGTTCTTTGTAATCCATCCAATATCTTGTATTCTTCAATGATTATATGATCAGTAGGTTCAGTATTATTTTTTAAAGAAATTAATACAAGTGGAGGAATGAATTTTCCATCTAAAATTGTTTGAGTCAATCTATCTAAATACACATTGGTTACAATTCCTCGTTGAATATCATAATCCGTGTATCTTTCAGGAATTGATTTAACATATGATTCTAAATCACCACTACACATATAACATTTTGCAGGTTGTCCATTGTTCATCTCTTGTCGTTCATCTAAAATTTGTAGCTCCAAGTTAGCCATAAATTATTCTCCTATAGTGTACACATGGTACAAAGTTTGTCTTTTTCTATATCCTCAATCATCTTATCATGCTGTGAAATAAAATCCATCTCCTCAAGCATAGTCC
>DQTE01000290.1 GCA_015662905.1 Crocinitomix sp.
TAAAATTGACCTTGACAGTATTAACCAGAAAACTAGACCTGACAGGAAAAAGAAAACTAAAAAAGATACTACCAAACCAAAAAAGCCTGCCAAAAGTATTGAAAATAAAGTTGAAGAAATTAAAAAAGAAGAGCCTATAGAGAAACAAACCACTACTGAGGAAACTAAAAAAGTTGTAGAAACTATAAAGGCAAAATCAGAAGAACTTTCTGGGCCAAAAGTAGTAGGAAAGATTGATCTTCCTGTAAAAAAAGAAAAAAAGAAAAAAGAAACCTACGCCGAAAAACGTAAAAAACGCAAACGTATAAAAAAAGTTGACCCTTCTAAATTAGCTGCTCAAGAAGCAAATAAGAAAAAATTCGGAAAGAAAAAGAAAAGAGTAGAAAAAGTAGCGCCAACAGAAGAGGAGATACAAAAAGAAATTAAAGAAACCCTTGCAAGATTACAAGGTAAAGGAAAAAGTAAGGGCGCTAAGTTCCGTAGAGAAAAAAGAGATGCCGTTGCTCAAAAAAGAGAAGAAGAACTTGAACAAGCAGAATTAGAAAAAAGTATTCTTAAACTTTCGGAATTTGTAACCGTATCAGAATTAGCCGCTATGATGGATGTTTCTGCCACGGAAGTTATTGGCAAATGTATGGGGTTAGGAATATTTGCTTCCATTAATCAAAGGCTAGATGCAGAAACTATTCAGCTAGTAGCTAGTGATTTTGGGTATGAAACCGAATTTATATCAGCAGAGGTTCAGGAATCTATTATTGAAGAAGAAGACAAAGAAGAAGACTTAAAGCCAAGAGCTCCTATTGTTACAGTAATGGGGCACGTTGACCACGGAAAAACTTCTTTACTTGATTACATTAGAAACGCAGGGGTTGCTGAAGGTGAAGCAGGAGGAATTACTCAGCATATTGGTGCTTATTCTGTTAAACTAGAAAGTGGTCATCAAATAACATTTTTAGACACACCAGGTCATGAGGCCTTTACTGCAATGCGTGCTAGAGGGGCACAAGTAACAGATATAGCAATTATAATTGTTGCTGCTGATGATGACGTAATGCCTCAAACTAAAGAAGCTATCTCGCATGCACAAGCAGCTGGTGTACCTATGATTTTTGCCATTAATAAAATTGACAAGCCGGGTGCAAATCCAGATAAAATAAAAGAACAACTCTCTCAAATGAATATCTTAGTTGAAGATTGGGGAGGAAAATACCAGTCACAAGAAATTTCAGCTAAAAAAGGAATAGGAATTGAAGAGTTCTTGGAAAAAATTACGCTTGAAGCTGAAATGTTGGATTTAAAGGCGAATCCTAATAAAAAGGCGGTAGGTACCGTAGTAGAGGCTTCTCTTGACAAAGGAAAAGGATATGTTACCACCCTACTTGTATCGGCAGGAACACTTAAAATTGGAGATCCAATTGTAGCAGGACATTACTCTGGTAAAGTTAAGGCAATGGAAAATGACAAAGGGCAAAGAATTAAAGAGGCTGAACCCTCTGTTCCTGTCTCAATTTTAGGGTTTAACGGAGCGCCTTCCGCTGGTGATAAATTTAATGTGGTGGCCGATGAAAAAGAAGCAAAATCAATCGCTATTAAACGTGAGCAATTAAGACGTGAGCAAAGTTTAAGAACTAAAAAACATATTACCCTTGATGAAATTGGAAGACGTTTAGCTATTGGTGATTTTAAAGAACTTAACATTATTGTTAAAGGTGATGTTGATGGTTCAATAGAGGCGTTAGCAGATTCTTTATTAAAATTATCTACTGAAGAAATAGAAATAAATGTAATTCATAAAGCTGTAGGGCAGATATCTGAAACAGATATAACACTTGCTGCCGCTTCTGATGCAATTATAGTAGGATTCCAAGTAAGACCTTCTGCTAAAGCTAGAAAATTAGCCGAAAAAGAAGGGGTTGATATAAGACTATACTCTATTATTTACCAAGCAATTGACGAGATTAAAGAAGCAATGGAAGGTATGCTTTCTCCAGAAATTAAAGAAGAAATTTTAGGTACAGCTGAGGTAAGAGAGGTGTTTAAAATCTCAAAAGTAGGAACCATTGCTGGGTGTTTTGTTACCGAAGGAGTAATTACTAGAAATTCTCAAGTAAGATTAATTAGAGACGGAGTTGTAGTATATACTGGAAAATTAGGATCACTTAAACGTTTCAAAGATGATGTAAAAGAGGTGAAAAAAGGGTACGAGTGTGGGCTAAACATTGAAAAGTATAACGACTTAAAAGTAGGTGATCTCGTAGAAGCATTTCTTGAAGTAGAAACCGCTAAAAAACTTTAATTTAGCTTTATTTAAAATACTTAAAGCGTTAATCATTATGGTTAACGCTTTTTTTTTACTTTTGTTTAAAAGCAATCAAGACCATTAAACCAATTACTGACATACAAAACCAACTTATTTTACTTAAACAACAATTGTTTGATTTAAGTGCTAAAAACCCATTAATCAATATTAAACCAAACAAATTGTGGTTAATTGATGTTGATTTGAATAATGCGCAAAACATTTATAAAAAACAACAATTCTATCTAAAAGAATATGCCCTACAAACATCACTATTGGCGTCACATTTTATCAAGTGGAAACACCCTCAAAAAAATATATTCTATACATCACCACTATATATTTCAGAAGTCAAGATTGTTAAAAATCAAAAAATAGAACTCAATTACAAATATGAAGTATTAACAAAAAAACCCACCATAAACCCATTAATAAAACACGTTTTTAAAACATTGTTTGGTATAGATATAATCGATAATTTAAACATAGATGAAAACATTCATCAACTGAAACAATTGTTAGAAAGTAATGGTAGTAACATTGTTTTTAAAAATCAATTTACAAATAGTGAGCAATGGGAAATCATAAAGATAAACGCCATTGGTACTTTTAATTATAAAAAGGCT
This sequence comes from Crocinitomix sp., assembly GCA_015662905.1. Lineage (GTDB taxonomy): Bacteria > Bacteroidota > Bacteroidia > Flavobacteriales_D > Crocinitomicaceae > Putridiphycobacter. The sequence continues at coordinate 2,926 of DQTE01000290.1, forward strand.
GTTTTAGCACAAGATTACAATAAAATACAACTAAACCCTAACCACGCCATATTAAATTTACTGGGAGAAACAACAGATTTGATAAAAGAATCCAAAACAATAGAGGTGGTAAACCTAGACAACTCGCAAACAGAAGCTGTAAAAAGCAGTTTAATACAAAACACCGTAGTTCAAGGACCTCCAGGCACTGGTAAATCCAATACCATTGTAGAACTTATTAAACAATGTCTAATTGAAAATAAAAAAATATTATTTGTATCTGAAAAAAAATCTGCATTAGATGTAGTATATCAAAAACTAAACAAAGAAGGGTTAAGTAACCTTATAGCATATTTTGATGGAACTAAACAACAAAAAAAACAATTTTACCGTGTTTTAAAACAATCCATCAACCTCACTCAAAATAATATAATCAACGATAATGAATTAAAAACAACTGACCTTAAAATAAAAGAATTAAAAACCTCATTAAATGCTTATTTATCTATAAGTAAAATTAATCCGCAACACGGGGTCTCAATTAAAACATTGTTTGATGAGATCATTATAGAAAACTATAAAACACACAATACAAATACAACAATTCCTCCTTATAAACTTTGGGCAAAATATCAAGTGTTTTTTGAGGAATTAGAAGAGTTGGTAACATCAAACTTTACTAACAACACAACTAAGGCTAACATAAATACACTCAGTCAAACAGGTTTTATTCACCTAAACAAAGCTATCTTTTTACAAAACCAACCCATTGACCTGCTCCACAAAAGATTAAATGAATTAAAAGACATTTTAAACACTTTTTCGCAAATAGAAGCCATTTATCACCTTAATTGGACGTGGAAAGATTGGTATATGCATAGCATTGCAGCATCAATATTACAAATGGCAAACCGAACACAATTAGAAATATTAGACCCAAAATCAAAAAAATATAAAAGCTTTAATACTTGGTCAAAAAAATACGACTTATTAAAACATAAACTTAAAATTGCAGAGAACCAAGCTAAAAACTGGAAAATTAAACCAAAATTAAACCAAATTGACTATTTAATTGACGAATTAAAACATAACAAGCTTAATCTATTTTCAATATTCAAAAATTCAAAAACAAAACAAGTATTTAAACACTACAATCAAAATTTAAGTAAAACACAACAAATTGAGGTATTAAATCAATTAAAATCCTATTATAAATTAAAATTTGATTTAGAAGAAGTTACCATAAAGCTTAAACATAACTTAGGCATTTTAAATCCTGACGTTGAAATCAATCAATTAATGGCAATGCGCCAAAAATTAGAAAGTAACTCGCACCAACAATATGTCTTTTTACTAGAACATCCTCTATCTCTACAACTTATAGAAGACCTGCATCAATTACAACCCAAAATACAACAAGCCAACCAAATCAAACAATTTTTGTTTAATCAACCTTCAAACTTATCAATTCTAAATCTACAACAACTTATAAAGCAAATTGAAATCAATTTACCACAATACAATTATTACTTGCCCGAAATTAAAAAATGTCTTGGCTTACCACAAGAAATTATTAATTTTATTAAACAAAATCCTTTAACAATTCATAAATTATCAAGCATAGTTGTACATCATACTTTAAACTCTTTGTTAAGATTCGAACCTGATTTAAAACAACTGTCGGGGCAAAAACTTTGGAATAATTTTATAGCATTAAAAACATTAAACCTAAAAAAAAACAAACAAATTACTCAACAAATAATTGCTAACAAACAAATTTATTGGCAAAAAATAAACACACTTATAAATACACCTACAAGTAAATTAAAAACACAGCAAAAAAAACAAAAAAAAGAGCTAAAAAATAGTAAAAAATTAATCTTTCACGAATCTGCTAAACAACAACAACATTTACCAGTAAAACAATTATTAAAACAATCTGAAAAATTATTGTTTAATAGTCTTCCTCTTTGGATAATGAATCCGCTTACCATAGCAGAAAGTTTACCCTGTAAAGCTGACATATTCGATATAATCATTTTTGATGAAGCCAGTCAAATCCCGTTAGAAGATAGTTTGCCCGCAGTATATAGAGCAAAACAATTAGTGATAGTTGGTGACAACAAACAAATGCCACCATCACAATTTTTTTCTAACCAAACCCAAACACAGAGTTTACTAACAGAAGCGGAAACCAACTTAGTTTCAAAAATGCTAACCACCCATTACCGTTCCCATCACCCTAAATTAATGCAGTTTTCAAACCAGTATTTTTATGACAACGAGTTAAACTATTTTCCTCCCGCTACAAATGAGCCCCCTTTTATTTTAAACTATGTTACAAACGGACTATTTCAAAATAATAAAAACACCATTGAAGCCAAAACTGTTGCACAAACATACTATCAATATCTAAAAAACGGAAAAACAAATGTGGGCATAATTGCATTTTCGGCTGAACAAGAACAAGAAATTATAAAACAAATAAAAACACTCCAAGTACCTAACAATCCCCAATTATTAATCAGAAATTTAGAAAATGCACAAGGCATAGAAAAAGAATACATTATCATATCCGTTGGCTATGGTTTTAATGAAAAAGGACAGTTTAGACAACACTTTGGCCCAATCAATCAAGCCTATGGCGCTAACAGACTAAACGTATTATTAACAAGAGCTCAAAAACAAATCACACTCTGTACTTCTATAACATCCTCTCATTTTAAACCGTCTCTAAACACAGGTGTACAACTGTTAAAAAATTATCTAGCATTTATTGAACAAGAGCATTATTCTGTACAACAATATCCAAACTTACAATTACACCAAATTGTACATAACTACTTAAAATCACATCAAAACATTCAATATATTAAAGCTGTAAATGGGCAAACCATAAATGCTTTTATAAACAAACAAAACCTTAAAATATTACTGATTGACCCTTGTTTAAATTCAAACGAAACACAAGACATATATACATTGTTTGATGTTTTATCACAACGTTATTCTAAAATAAAAATACTACTTTCAATAGATTATATATTAAATAAAGACCGATTTAAAAATGAGATACTAACTTTTTTAAGTAATCAAAAATAAAGTGTAAAACATCATAAATAAAAATAATCTATTACCTTATTTAAAAAATTGATAAAAGTAAACCAAATTAATTACTTAAATTTGCACTAACTAAAATTTTAAAATTAAACTAAAAAAATAATTATTATGGCAGTATTAGTAGGAAAAAAAGCACCTTCATTTACAGCTCCTGCAGTTGTAAACGGAGGAGAAGTGGTAGAAAACTTCTCATTAGACCAATACATTGGTAAAAACCATGTAGTGTTATTCTTTTATCCAAAAGATTTTACATTTGTTTGTCCATCTGAATTACACGCTTTTCAAGCTAAGTTAAACGAATTTGAAAAAAGAGGCTGTAAAGTTGTTGCTTGTTCAACAGATACAGAAGAAACACACTGGGGTTGGTTACAATTATCAAAAAATGAAGGAGGTATTAAAGGTGTAACATATCCAATTATTGCAGATACCAACAAAACTATATCTGATGCTTATGATGTTCTTGTTGGAGAATATGACTATGATGAAAACGGAACTTTAATTGCAACAGATGTAATGATTGCTTACAGAGGATTGTTTTTAATTGATAAAGAAGGAATTGTAAGACATCAAGTGGTTAACGATTTACCTTTAGGTAGAAGCGTTGATGAAACATTAAGAATGCTAGATGCTTTACAATTTGTTGAGGAAAATGGTGAAGTTTGCCCAGCTAACTGGACCCCTGGTGATGAAGCTATGAAACCAACACATGACGGTGTAGCTGAGTATTTAGCTAAACACTAAAACAGATAAACTGTTTGTTTAAAAATCCCATTCTTTTTGAGTTTGGGATTTTTTTTATAGCTTTACAATTATGAAAAAACTGTTAGTATTATTTTTTGTGGGTGTTAGTGGCTTGTCTTACACTCAAATTCACAACAGAATGATAAAATTTAATGTTGGGATTAGTAAAGAACAAATAGGACTTAAAGAAACCATTGTTACCTATAATGACACCAGCTCAAATTATTTTAATTACAATCTATCATCTCCTGTTTTTTCTTTAAGCGAAGAATTTGTTTTTAATGACAGGTTTAGCTTAGGAGCAACCATTGGCTATCAATATTTTGATATTGACTTTAATCAAAAAAAATACGGAACAGATTTATTCTTTGCCACCATAAACCCTCAACTATCTATTTTTTACCGTAAAGGATTTGAATACTATATAAAGTTAAGGGCGGGATTGGTTTACAGAAACAGTAACTTTAACGAATTACCACTCCAAACACAACGCTACTTCCCACAAAAAACTAACCTAATTACAGGAGTTACACTCGTTGGAATTAATTTTTTTATAAATAACAAATGGTCGCTTAATACCGAACTTTCTATTTGGGCAACTGAAATTGTTAATATTGGAATTTCTTATCGATTTTTTAGAGGAGACATGCCTAATATAGAAGATAATGGGTATTATACAGACTAATTAGTGACAATAGTAACACTTTGTTTTGCAAGAATGTTATATTTTTGCAGTTAACTAAAACTAATTAAAGAAATAGAAATATGAAAAAGATAAGAAATTCAATTTATGCTATTGCTATACTTGCCTTGGTAGCATCATGTAATAACTCTGAATCAACTAATAAACATTCTGGGCATGGACATGAAACTGAAGAACACCTTGACCACGCAAATGACACTCATGCCCACGGAGAAATGGTAAATCAAACGCAAGAAGTTAAAAAACAAATTGCAGAGAATATTAACGCTGAAAAGTTCAAATCATTAATTGATGAAGGTCATGGAACACTTCTTGATGTTAGAACAGTAGGAGAAGTAGCCAACGGAACCATTAATGGTTCAACTAATATAGATTTCAATTCACCCAATTTTAAAAGTGAAATAGAAAAATTAGATAGAGAAAAACCCGTATTAGTGTTTTGTGCATCAGGCGGAAGAAGTGGTAGCGCAATGAGAATGATGAAAGATATGGGATTTAAAGAAGTATATAATTTAACTGGTGGCTACATGGCTTGGCCATATAAATAAAAAACTATGAAAAAATTAATTTTAACTTTAATAGCATTTTCAGGATTAGTTGTTTTTACAGCTTGTCACAACACAAAAGAAGTTGCCAAAACTACAGCAGAAGAAGTAGTAAAGGAAAAAGAGCCTGTATTTAGAAATGTGTCAGCAGAAGAATTTAAAAGTTTGTTAACCTCAAACCCAGGAACGCTAGTTGATGTTAGAACCGCTAAAGAATTTAGAGGAGGTTACATTGCTGGTGCTAAAAATATAGACTTTTACGGAGCATCTTTTAAAGATGAAATGGCAACACTTAACAAAGACTTACCTGTTTATGTTTATTGTCAATCAGGGGTTAGAAGTGAAAAAACCATGTTAATTTTACAAGAATTAGGATTTAAAGAAGCATATAACCTAATTGGAGGATATAGAACTTGGCCATATAAATTTGGCTCTAAAAATTCAATGGTAGCACCAAAACCTCTTGAAAAAGAATAAAAGTTTTACATTATTTTCCGATAAAATACCACCTTGCCGTTAGAGTTGAGATAAAACCCTTGATTTAAACGGTTATTGGATGGTGTTGTTAAAAACAATCTGAAATTTAAAAAGCAACTATCAACTAAAACACTTTCAACTATTAACTATAAAACTCTCAATTAATCACTAACAACTAACCACTTTCAACTAAAACACTCTCAACTACTCTATAAGAAATAAGTAACTCCTTTACCATTTTTTCTCTTTTATAAAACCCTAATAACTTTGCCATAGACTTTGCCTCCGTAAAAATAGGTTTATTACTATATTGATGGTCTCTCAAATGATGTACAGATTTTAACACCCTAAAGGCATTAAACCACCTAAAAAATCGTTTAATAAACGCAGATTCATTTGTGGAATTAGCCCTTATCTCCGTTAAACTATCATTAAAGTTATTAGCAAACAAAAAATCTATAAATACTTTGTTATTAGCAGATTTAAAAAACAGAGTGTCTTCAAAATCCTCTTTTTGTAATAAAGGAATCATTTCAACAAAATCTTTAATAATTTGCCAAACTCTAACATCATAAGTTGTATAAGTATCTAAGTTAGAATTCACCCAATCACCAATAGCTTTGCCAGTTCCAAACGGTACTCGGTCAGATATTCTTGGTGATGGTATAACCTTAGTTGTAACAAGATTAGAAAAATGACCCAAGGCAATTATTTTATGTATAAAATAGAAATCTTCACCGGCCTTTCTTTTATTCATCCCTCCTTGTTTTTGATAAGCAGAACTCCTCACCGCCATTGAAGAACCAACTGTTTGAAAAGCATAAGGTAAACCACAATACAACAACGATTGATTATAATATCTTAAAAACAATTCATAATTAACTATGCCTTCATAAATATTTGAGTCAAATTCATTACCGCTTATAGGGTGTTCATAACGAATTGAACAACCAGGCGTTTTAGGGTATTTATCAAAGTGTTTTTCAATTTCTACCAAATAATTCGAATCACATTTTGAATCTGCATCAAAACAAACTATAACCCCGTCTATACCAATAGAATGAAAACGACTAACGGCCTCATCCATACCAATTTTTCGTGCCAAACCTACTCCAGCGTGTTTTTTAGGTAAATCATTTTTTAATATAAAATGAAACTTTAAAGCCTCTGTGTTTTTTTCTTTTGCCCATTTAACCCCTGCTTTATAAGTATTAAGATTTTGTTCCTTAATTTGTTGATATGTTCTCTCACTTGCATTAATCACTGTAATTACCTCAACAGAACAATTAGGTTTTTTACAATTGTAAATGGCACTCAAAGATGTCATTAAACCAGTCTCATTATAACAGGGTATAACAACAATTAACCCAGTGTTTTTATTAACAGGATTATTTATGGACGGCGGACAAAATCCATATTTTTTTAAATAAAAATTCATTAAAAACAAAAGTAATATAAATTCAGCCTAAAATTGGATAACGAGTCAAACATTGCAAATTGTTTCTGAATACTTATATTTGTAAATACTAAATTAATAAAAATGTCAGTACACAAAGAAATAAAAAAAATAACAACCCATATTTTACAAGAGATGAAAACCAGAGGAGAAAAAATCTCAATGCTTACAGGTTACGATTATTCAATGGCTAAAATATTAGATGAAGCAGGTATTGACGTTATTTTAGTTGGAGATTCTGCATCAAACGTTATGGCTGGTCACGAAACCACTTTACCTATAACTCTTGACCAAATGATTTACCACGCATCATCAGTCATAAGAGCAATAAATAGAGCTTTAGTTGTGGTTGATTTACCTTTTGGTTCATACCAAGGAAATTCTAAAATGGCACTACAATCTGCCATTAGAATAATGAAAGAATCGGGAGGGCATTCGGTAAAAATGGAAGGTGGTCAAGAAATTATTGAATCTATTGAACGAATCCTAACCGCAGGTATCCCGGTAATGGGACACTTAGGGCTTACGCCTCAATCTATCTATAAATTTGGAACTTACACTGTAAGAGCAAAAAAAAATGATGAAGCAGAGCGTTTAATACAAGACGCCATTGCTTTAGAAAAAGCAGGGTGTTTTGCAATTGTCTTAGAAAAAATTCCTGCCCAATTAGCCGAAACTGTGGCAAAAACTGTTAGCATACCTGTAATAGGAATTGGTGCTGGTAATGGCGTTGACGGTCAAGTGCTTGTTAGCCACGATATGCTTGGTATAAACAATGATTTTAACCCAAGATTTTTACGAAAATATAATAATTTACACTCACAAATGTTAATGGCTTTTAAAGATTATATTGAAGATGTTAAAAGCGGTGATTTTCCCAACGGAAAAGAACAGTATTAGACAGTTAAATTTCTACTTATATCATCTTAAAACACTTATTATTTAACTAATGTAATCTCTTTTTTAACCTGTCCTATACAATAATATTTTTAATTTTCCAAAAAAAA
>DQTE01000089.1 GCA_015662905.1 Crocinitomix sp.
ACATTACTTAGCATACAATTCGGATGATTACAAGAGCTGTAGCATTAAAGCTTTTAAATTTCGTATTTAGGGTGATTTAACTATTATTTGGGTAGAATTTAGGTGCGAAAGTTATGACAATAACATATTCCTCGCAAGATTGTCATCCATAATATGACTATATTGTTATGCATTCCAAGGAGTTTTAAAATAGAAAAATTTATTTTAAACAAACTATTTTTACTATCAACTGTTTCTGTACTTATGGGAATACTTTGGTTTTCTAATAATTTATATGCAGTAGTCGAAAACAAAAACAACTCACTTTTACTAACAAAAGATGTGATTATAAAAAAAGAATATGAAAATAAAGTTATATTCCTTGAAGCTATGGTGATGAGCGTTTACACTAATAAAAAAAATGGAATTAAAAGTATTTATCTCAAAACAGACCTTCCTAAACAAGTTCAAGTTACGATTTGGCCAAGTTTAGGTGTCACATATAATTATTTACCAGGTGACAGTATTGGTATTATAGGTACTGCAAAAACGTATAAAGGGAAACTTCAGATAACACCTTTATCAAAGAATTCAATAAAAAAACTTCAAGTAACCAATTATTGTAGTGACGCTATTGCTCCAAGTGATATAGAAAATCATATGAATAAGCTAGTAAAAATTAAAGGTTTGCGAGGAGATTCTGCAAAAGAAATTATTTCGAAGAAAAGCAAAAAACATCATTTAATTTTTACTGTTGATGGAGAGGGGCATGAATATAATGGAATTATGTTTAGTGGTACTTGGTCACCCAATGATTTAGTTCTTTTATCATCTGGTAAAGATATATGCATATTTGCTAAGATTAGTACATACAAAGGCAAAATATCACTTCAAGTAAATCGTGTAGTGAACGCGGCGAATCAATAATGGAATATATTTATATTGTTAGTGCAATTTTACTTGGTGTCACATCCGGCATTTTTACAGGACTAACGCCAGGGATTCACGTTAATACCATAGCTGCAATTACTTTATCACTTGGTGGTACAGCATTTTTAAACAATATTGACCCAATGATGATTGTTTTGTTTATCGCTTCATTATCGATTACTCATACATTTTTTGACGTATTTCCAAGTTTGTTTTTAGGTATACCAGGTGATGAATCTTTTTCCCTTTTACCAGGTCATCAAATGGTTAAAGAAGGAAGAGGAGAAGAAGCACTATATATTTCAGTAATGGGTAGCTGGTTTGGACTTGTAATGTCTCTTGCTATTGTTGGTCTAATCCTTTCTGGTGTTATGTTTTTTGATATTAATATTATTAAAATATTTAACTCCTATATCAAAGACTATATGTTTTGGATCTTGCTATTTGTATCAATTGTCTTAATTTTAACTGATACAAATAAGGTTTGGGCATTAATAGTTTTTTTATTTAGTGGTTTATTTGGTGTCATAGCATTAGGTTCACCATTAATTAATAACGCAGGAGGAAGTGCTTTTAATGTTATGTTTCCAGCGTTGGCAGGCCTCTTTGGAGTAAGTGGATTAATACAGGCATTATTTGAAAAAGAAGGTACTCTACCTAAACAACAAAAATATGATTTTAAACAGCAAACAGATACTTCATATATAAAAAAAGAATCTTTTTTGGGTTCCATTGGGGGTATGATTGTTGGCCTTCTACCTGGTTTGGGTTCAGCAAATGCAGCAACAATGTTACTGATGATACAAAGCTTTTTTTCATCTAATAAAAAGGATGTGGAAAATGGAAAAAAATATTTAGTGTCAGTAAGTGCCTTAAATACAGCAGATGTTTTATTTTCACTTTTAGCTCTTTATTTAATTGAACGTTCAAGAAGTGGTGCATCTGTAGCCATTGAACAAATATTATCTTTTGGTATTTCCCTAGAAGATACAATCGTGATTAGTATGGTCTTTATAATTGCAGCATTTCTTGCAAAAACTATAATTTTTAAAGGCTCCTCAACAGTCATTAAATATTTTTCAAAAATACAATATAAACCATTGACTTTGGCTATTATTGTATTTATATCATTATTAGTGTTATTTGCAACAGGTGTTTGGGGTATTGTAGTTTTAATAACTGCTACACTATTAGGTATGGTTGCGCCTGTAGTAAATGTCCGACGTGCACAAGCTATGGCATTCTTTTTGGTACCGTTATTAATATTTTTCTCTGGTTTTCAGGCAAAGATATACACCGTGTTGCATCTTGAAACTATTTTTAGTGTAGGTAAAGAGCCATCCCTTCAATATATTACTGTGATTTTAATAATCTCTTGCATTGCTACAATTGCAACTTATAAATTTTCAAAAAGATATTTTAGAAATGTTTAAAATAAAAATATTAATGAATTGGATTATTTTTATAATACTACCACTTATGCTGTTATTTTATTATTATAGTGGAACCGTTAAAACTGTAACAAGAATTGTAGATGGAGATACAATATATTTTGATAAGCGATATAAATGCCGACTTGATTTAGTTGATACTCCGGAAAGTCATGCAAATGATAAACTTACAAGAGATAGGGAATTCTGCAAGGTTATAGCAGAAAGTAGATTTATTGAAGCAGGATTACTGTCTAAGCAATTTGTTGAAAATATTCTTCCTTTGGGTGAGGAAGCAAATGTATATATCCTTGATGTGGATAAGTATGCACGTAATATTTGCAAAATCACACTAGCAAGAAATAAAAAAAATATTAGTGTAGAACTTGTATCTAATGGTTTTGCAATACCTTTTTTTAGATTTATATCTTCAGATGAGAAAAATAAATGGCTTGAACTTGTGATGCTTGCCAAGAAGAACAAAATTGGATTATGGGGGGAGTATTCTGATGTGATGAACTGCATGTTGTCCGATGGGTTAAAAAATTAAGCTATACTTTAAAAGAGAGGTGTCAATATGCGAGAAATCACAGCTATATTAATATTAATGACAGGTTTATTTGCAGAAAATAATGCTACAAGTGATGATGCTTACTTTACTGCGAAGGAAGCTTATAATAAGGGTGATAGTGAAACTGCTGTTAAATATCTTCTCTTATCAAAAAAGCGTTAGAGGTTTTTGATGATGAAAAGCATAAGGTACTTCTTGATAGTGAAGGTATCGTTTATCAAAAAAGTGGA